>NZ_JBHULB010000001.1:0-91632 GCF_042684265.1 Croceitalea marina
GTAGCTATCACTGATGCAGGCGGCAACTTTACGGCAACGGAGGTAGAAGGTGCCTTGGCGGAACTGGCGGCGAGCAATGCGGCCGACAACGATACCGATGCTACGAACGAGATACAGACATTAAGTCAAGCAGGCACTGACGTTACGCTTTCCAATGGAGGTGGCACGATTTCGGTGGCGGATAATGACAATGATGCTACCAACGAGATACAAGATGCGAACGAGGTAAACATCACGGATGCAGGCGGTAACTTTACGGCAACGGAAGTAGAAGGTGCCTTGGCGGAACTGGCGGCAAGCAATGCGGCCGACAACGATACGGATGCTACAAACGAATTACAGAATTTAGGCGAGGTATTAGCAGATGGCAACGATGGAGGCGGAGCCGCTATCACAAACATCGCGGACCCGACCAATGCACAAGATGCAGCAACAAAGGCCTATGTAGACGCTTTGAATACGGACGATGCGGATGCGGACCCGACCAACGAGATACAGACATTGAGCCAGACAGGTACCGATGTAACACTTTCCAATGGAGGTGGCACGATATCGGTAGCGGACAACGATAACGATGCGACCAATGAGATACAGGATGCAAACGAGGTAAATATCACTGATGCGGGCGGAAACTTCACTGCAACAGAGGTAGAAGGTGCCTTGGCGGAACTGGCGGCGAGCAATGCGGCCGACAACGATACCGACGCGACGAACGAGATACAGAATTTAGGCGAGGTATTAGCAGATGGTAATGATGGAGGCGGAGCCGCTATCACGAACATCGCGGACCCGACCAATGCACAGGACGCAGCAACCAAGGCCTATGTAGATGCATTGGATACGGACGATGCGGATGCAGACCCAACGAATGAGATACAGGATTTAAGTTTAAGCACGAACACCTTAAGTTTAAGCGGCGATGCTACGACAGTGGATTTAAGCGGTTATTTGGACAATACGGATAATCAAACGGCTACGGAAGTAGCTATCACTGATGCAGGCGGCAACTTTACGGCAACGGAGGTAGAAGGTGCCTTGGCGGAACTGGCAGCAAGTAATGCGGCCGACAACGATACCGATGCTACGAACGAATTACAGAACATAGAGGAAGTCCTTACCGATGGCAACGATGCCAATGGATTGGTACTTACCGGTCTTGGAACACCGACCGCTGCAAGCGATGCAGCAACCAAGGCCTATGTAGATGCATTGGATACGGACGATGCGGATGCGGACCCAACGAATGAGATACAGGATTTAAGTTTAAGCACGAACACCTTAAGTTTAAGTGGCGATGCTACGACAGTGGANGATACAGACATTAAGCCAAACGGGCACGGACGTTACATTATCCAATGGAGGTGGCACGATATCGGTAGCGGACAATGATAACGATGCGACCAATGAGATACAAGATGCGAACGAGGTAAACATCACCGATGCAGGCGGAAACTTCACCGCAACGGAGGTAGAAGGTGCATTAGCAGAGTTAGCGGCAAGCAACGCGGCCGACAACGATACCGACGCGACGAACGAACTACAGACATTAAGTCAAGCAGGCACGGACGTTACCTTATCAGATGGAGGCGGAACAATCTCAGTAGCGGATAATGATAATGATGCAACGAATGAGATACAGGATTTAAGTTTAAGCACGAACACCTTAAGTTTAAGTGGCGATGCTACGACAGTGGATTTAAGCGGATACCTTGACAACACTGACAACCAGAACGCCGGTCAGGTAGCTATCACTGATGCAGGCGGTAACTTCACTGCAACAGAGGTAGAGGGTGCATTAGCAGAGTTAGCGGCGAGTAATGCGGCCGACAACGATACCGATGCTACGAACGAGATACAGACATTAAGTCAAGCAGGCACGGACGTTACATTATCCAATGGAGGCGGAACAATCTCAGTAGCGGATAATGATAATGATGCAACGAATGAGATACAGGATTTAAGTTTAAGCACGAACACCTTAAGTTTAAGTGGCGATGCTACGACAGTGGATTTAAGCGGTTATTTGGACAACACTGACAACCAGAACGCCGGTCAGGTAGCTATCACTGATGCAGGCGGTAACTTCACTGCAACGGAGGTAGAAGGTGCCTTGGCGGAACTGGCGGCGAGCAACGCGGCAGACAACGATACGGATGCTACGAACGAATTACAGACATTAAGTCAAGCAGGCACTGACGTTACGCTTTCCAATGGAGGTGGCACGATTTCGGTGGCGGATAATGACAATGATGCTACCAACGAGATACAAGATGCTTCGGAGGTAAGTTATGATAATGCTACTTCAGGTTTGAGCTCGACGGATACCCAAGGAGCGATAGATGAATTAAAAGCTGATGTTGATGCATTCGCGGCAACCTCTGGACAAACAAACACAGCATCCAATGTAGGGGCAGCAGGTGTAGGAACATTTGCTAGAAAGACAGGAGCTGATTTAGAGTTTAAAAATATTAATGCCGGTTCTAATAGAATAACTATTACCGATGATGCGGCAAACGATGAGATCGACATAGATATCAATGACGCTGCTTTGGACGCAACATTTGCTACAGATGCTGAATTAGCGGCGCTTAATACAGACGATGCGGATGCGGACCCAACGAATGAGATACAGGATTTAAGTTTAAGCACGAACACCTTAAGTTTAAGTGGCGATGCTACGACAGTGGATTTAAGCGGATACCTTGACAACACTGACAACCAGAACGCCGGTCAGGTAGCTATCACTGATGCAGGCGGCAACTTTACGGCAACGGAGGTAGAAGGTGCCTTGGCGGAACTGGCGGCGAGCAATGCGGCCGACAACGATACCGATGCTACGAACGAATTACAGACATTAAGTCAAGCAGGCACTGACGTTACACTTTCCAATGGAGGTGGCACGATATCGGTAGCGGATAATGATAATGATGCAACGAATGAGATACAGGATTTAAGTTTAAGCACGAACACCTTAAGTTTAAGTGGCGATGCTACGACAGTGGATTTAAGCGGATACCTTGACAACACTGACAACCAGAACGCCGGTCAGGTAGCTATCACTGATGCAGGCGGTAACTTCACTGCAACAGAGGTAGAGGGTGCATTAGCAGAGTTAGCGGCGAGTAATGCGGCCGACAACGATACCGATGCTACGAACGAGATACAGACATTAAGTCAAGCAGGCACGGACGTTACATTATCCAATGGAGGCGGAACAATCTCAGTAGCGGATAATGATAATGATGCAACGAATGAGATACAGGATTTAAGTTTAAGCACGAACACGTTGAGCCTTAGTGGCGATGCTACGACAGTGGATTTAAGCGGATACCTTGACAACACTGACAACCAGAACGCCGGTCAGGTAGCCATTATGGATGCAGGTGGCAACTTCACTGCAACAGAGGTAGAAGGTGCCTTAGCAGAGTTAGCTGCTAATTCAGACGATGATGTTTCAATTACGAATACGGTATCAGGTAATAGAATTGCAACCATTTCTGAACCTGGAATAACTTCAGTAGATGTTAATGAAACGGTTACCAGCCTTTCTCAAAATACTACAACAGGTGTAATTAGTTATACAGATGAAGATGGTGGCGCACCAGAAACTGCAAATGTAGTAGCAGCTGAAGCGGATAATATGATTTCTGTTGGAGCTAATGGTGGAGCATATATTGCGGCTATGCCAACAATCTATGCTACTGGTAAAGTAGCGGGTAATGGAACTGCAGCAGCTATTTATCAATCGACTGTTACTAGAATTAATGAAGGTGATTATCAAATCACTTTTTCAACTGCGCTTGCTAATGCTAATTATATTATTCAAGTAACAATTTTAGATTGTGCAGGTGATTGTCCAGGAAATACAGGTTCAGATTATGATGATCCAGGTATTACATATTACGATCAACAAACAACAGGATTTAAAGTGAATATTGGAGATAGTGATAACGGAGCAACTCAAAAAGATGATATAGATCTTGAGTTTATGTTTACAGTAATCACATTGCCTAATTAATATATTTCAATAAGAAAATAATAATGAAAAAAATAGTAATAGTCTTAGGGTTTTTTACGCTTTGCTTTTCTGCGCAAGGTCAAATAAAAGGTACGTCTTTACCTAGCCTTCCTTCATTAACAACTGCTGAAATGAACGGAGCTACAGGAGTTAATATAGGATCTTCTGTATTTAATACTGATGATCAAAAAGTATATAGGTTTACCACTACAGGCTGGGTAACTAACACGGATAATCAATTGGCTTCAGAAGTAGACTCTGATAGTCCAGTAGACATAGACGGAGATGGTACTAATGAACCAAATGTAGAAGAAATGATACAGGATCTTGCTCCAATATCTTCAAAAGCAGCTAGGGTATTCTATCCTCCTTCGATTGAGATAGATGCATCAGCAAACGTACTCAATGCTACTAAAAATTTATACACAGAGTACACCGCTCAGTTTGCTTCTCCTAATACTGTGGCAAGTACTGGAGCACCAAGTGCGGTTCCAATTTATGCGGCAAATGAACTTTATTATTACGTAACTTATTTTGATCCAGCAGTTTTTGCAAATGTCGAGATTGATGCAAATGGAGTTATGGAATATGACATAATCGGGCAACCAACAAACTATAATACACTAATCAACGTAGTATTTGTTGTAAAATAAATAATTAAAAACGACCCCAAATCCATTTGAAACTTTTCAAAACATATAGGTTTTTAGTTCTTAGTATTGTTTTTACAACGCTTGGAATTACAGTATCCAATGCGCAATTCTTACTGCAGGCACCTACCACGGATAGTGACGGAACACGTTCGAACTTCCGTTGGTACGAAGCATCGGATACAGCAACAATTTTGAGTACGGATTCTTTTTACGAAGCAACGCAACCTGGTGTTTATTTTGCGACGTATGATGGTACGCTTTGTGGTTCTAACGCAACAGGCTATTTTGTCTTGACAGATTGTAACTCACCTGACAACGAAGTTACCTTAGATATTACCCAGAATGTTTCTGGGTCCGCAACAGTTAGTTGGAATGATGCATCATTAAGCGGAACAACACCAACAGTAACTGCGACCACAAGTTTTGTCAGGTATCAGGCTACGATTACCAAGGCAGGTAATACTATACCATTACCAAGATTTACAGTAGCTTGCTTAAGTCAAGCTGCTACTTTAGTTGATGATGCAATTACAGTCAATGAAGACGAATCGGTTGTTGTCCCAATCTTTGATAATGATTCTGATTTACCAACTACGGGTACTTTGACGACTACAGACCCTGCGAATGGAACGATTACAATTAACGATAATGGCACACCTAATGACCCTTCAGATGATATTGTGACCTATACGCCAAATGCAGACTACAATGGTCCGGATTCTTTTGATTATACGGTTTGCGATAGTAGTGGAGCGTGTAGCACGGCCACTGTTACTATAGATGTTTTACCGATTGTCGATACATTTGATGATTCGGTTTCTACTGAAGTTGATACTCCAATTGACATAGATATTTTGGCAAATGATAATGATTTGCCGACTACAGGTACCTTAACAACTACAAATCCTTTCAATGGAACGGTTGTAATTAATGATAATGGTACACCTAATGACCCATCTGACGATTTTGTGACCTACACGCCAGATGCCGGTTTTGAGGGTACAGACACTTTCGAGTATACAATTTGCGATGCACTTGGTAATTGTGATACTGCAACAGTAACTGTTATTGTAACTCCGGTTGCCACAACAGAATTGGATAGTGATAATGATGGTATTGCGGATAGTTTTGAAGACCTGAATTTAGATGGAGATAACGATCCATCCACAAACCCTACCGATACGGATGGCGATGGAATACCAGATTATTTGGATATCGATAGCGATGATGATGGAATTCCTGATAATGTTGAAGCACAAACTACTGCAGGATATATTCCACCAAGTGGAGTTGATGCGAATGATAATGGTATTGATGATGCTTATGAGAATAATGGAAACTTAGGCCTAATTCCTGTTGATACAGACGGCGATGGAATTCCAGATTATGTTGATGATGATAGTGATAATGACGGTGTTCCTGATAGTACAGAAGCACATGACTTTGACCAAGACGGAATACCAGATGTGGTTTGGCTAGGTTCAGATAAAGACAATGATGGACTAGATGATGGTTATGAAGGTGACACCCAAATAGACATCGATCCGAACGATGAGATAGATGATCCGGGTACAGACTTACCAGATACGGACCAAGACGGAATACCGGATTATAGGGATACGGATGACGATGACGATGGTATCGTTACTTCCGATGAGGACGATAATTTGGATGGAGACTTTGCAAATGATGATGCAGATGCAGATGGTATACCAAATTATCTTGACCCAGACTTAGGTGAAGAAGAAGAGGATGAAGTAAGGGTCATTCAAATTTTAACTCCAGATGGGAATGGAAATTTTGATACGTTGGTTATTGAAAATATAAACGATTATCCAAACAATACTGTAAAAATCTATAACAGATGGGGTGTTTTGGTCTTTGTAACTAAATCCTATAATAATGAATCAAATAATTTTGATGGTACCTCAACTGGTCGTGTAACAATTGATAAAGACAACAAGTTACCAGTAGGTACTTATTTCTATGTTTTGGATTATCAAAATGATGCAGGGATAACCAAACAACTCTCAGGTTACATATATATAAATCGATAAATGGAGAATACCGTGAAGTTGAACTTAAAACATATAGTCATTAAAAAAATAGTGTTAGGTATGGCTTTGCTGTTCTCTATATTTTCATTTGCTCAGCAAGATGCACAGTATACCCAATACATGTATAATACGGTTAGTATTAACCCAGCTTATGCAGGTTCTAGAGGGCATATGAGTTTGGCCGGTTTGTACAGGGCACAATGGGTGGGGTTGGATGGAGCGCCAGAAACACAAACATTTAATATTCACACCCCAATTGGTTATAAAGGATTGGGATTAGGGCTTTCTGTAGTAAATGATGTTATTGGTCCTACCTCTGAAACCTATTTAGACTTGGATATTTCCTACACGATTGATTTAGATTTTGATAAAAAATTGAGTTTTGGATTAAAGCCAAGTATCAATTTATTAAATATTGATTTCACAAAATTATACACTGGAGACAATAGTAATGGAGATCAAGAGTTGCCTACTAACATAGATAACAGGTTTACGCCAAATGTTGGGGCAGGGGTTTACTATCATACAGATAGATTTTATGCAGGATTATCTGTACCTAGAATTTTAGAAACAAGTCATTTTGAAGAATCCTCACTTTCGACGGCTAAGGAGCAGATGAACTTTTATTTTATTACCGGGTATGTTTTTGAACTTAATCCTTTTTTGAAATTCAAGCCGGCAATTTTAAGTAAAGTTGTGCAAGGGGCTCCGCTTCAATTGGATTTATCTGCAAATTTTATGTACGATGAAAAATTTATTGGAGGTGTAGCATACCGCTGGGATGCCGCTTTTAGTGGTATGGTCGGTTTTAAAATTTCAGAAGAATTTTTAATTGGGTTGGCCTATGACCGAGAAATAACCGACTTAGGTGCCACGGCATTTAATGATGGTTCTTTTGAAATTATACTTCGATACGATTTTATAAAGGCTATCGGTAATTTAAAGTCTCCTAGATTCTTCTAAGCATTGTAGATATTCACAAAACTTTATATTCATCGTTACATAAGTAGTCCGACAAAGGCTTTATTTTTGTGAAATGATGGAAGAGCAAGTAATATTGGTGAACGAAAAAGACGAGCCAATTGGATTAATGCCAAAAATGGAAGCTCATGAAAAAGCTGTACTTCATAGGGCATTTTCGGTATTTATAATGAATGCCAAAGGCGAGACTATGCTTCAGCAAAGAGCTGCCGATAAATACCATTCCCCACTTTTATGGACAAATACCTGTTGTAGTCATCAGCGAGATGGTGAAACCAATTTAGAAGCAGGTAAAAGAAGGTTACAAGAAGAAATGGGCTTTGAAGTAGAATTAAAAGAACTCTTTTCATTCATTTACAAAGCACCTTTTGATAATGGATTAACCGAGCATGAATTAGATCATGTTATGATGGGTTATTACAATGAAGAACCACAAATAAATCCTGAAGAAGTTCAAGATTGGAAATGGATGAAGCCTGAAGCTATAAAATCGGACATCTCCAATAATCCCGAAAGTTATACGGAGTGGTTTAAAATTATTTTTGATAAGTTCTATAATTACATCTCTAAAACAGATAGTGAATGAGGGTAAAGGTTAGTAGAAAAGCGCATTTTAATGCTGCTCATAGGTTGTACAGGCCAGACTGGAGTTTTGAAAAAAACCAAGCTGTTTTTGGCAAGTGCAACAACCCAAAATTTCATGGGCATAATTATGATTTAATTGTTAGCGTAACGGGTGATATAGACCGAGAAACGGGTTATGTCATGGATATGAAAGTACTAAAAGACCTTATAAAAGAGCATGTGGAAGAAGCTTTTGATCATAAAAACTTGAATCTCGATGTCCCAGACTTTAAAAACCTGAATCCTACTGCTGAAAACATAGCTGTTGTTATCTGGAATAAGTTAAGACCACTAATCAAATCAGATAAAGATATAGAAGTAGTTCTTTATGAAACTCCTAGGAATTTTGTTTCTTATAATGGATGATAATTTAAATGTGTTTTTTACGTTTAATGATGTGTAAGAAAATAATTACATAATGAAATTATACCCATTAAAGTTTGATGCTATTATGAAGGACCGCCTTTGGGGTGGGGAAAAACTTCAAAAATTGTTCAATAAACCAAGTAAAACAGAAACCACAGGAGAAAGTTGGGAACTTTCGGGGGTAAAGGGAGATGTTTCAAAAGTTGCCAATGGAGAATTATCGGGCACTTCACTAAATCAGTTAATAGAGGATTATTCTGAAAAGTTATTGGGAGAAAGTGTAGTCAATCGCTTTGGGAAGGAATTTCCAATACTTATCAAGTTTATTGATGCAAAAGAAGATTTGTCTATTCAGCTTCATCCTAATGATGAGTTAGCCAAAGAGCGACACGATTCTTTCGGAAAAACTGAGATGTGGTACATTATGGATGCTGACCCTGGTGCTAATTTAATCGTTGGATTCAATAAGAACCTTGAAAAACAGGAGTATAAAAGTAGTCTTGAGAATAATACACTATTAGATTTATTGAATTATGAACCTGTTAAAGAGGGTGATACATTTTTTATAAATACAGGAAAAGTTCATGCTATTGGTGCTGGGGTATTATTAGCTGAAATTCAACAAACCTCTGATATTACCTATCGGGTTTTTGATTTTAATAGAAAAGATAAGGATGGTAATCTAAGAGAACTACATACCGATTTAGCTCTTGACGCAATTGATTTCTCTAAAAAAGACGATTTTAGAGTGGTTTATGATAGAGAGAAAAATAAGGTTAATAAAATGGTCGACTGTCCTTATTTTAAAACCAATATCATTGATTTAGATTCAGATCTAAATCTTGATATTACTGCACGTGATTCTTTTTCCATATACATGTGTGTTTCGGGCAGTGCAACCATTGAAAATGAATTTGGGAGTAGTTCAATACAAAAAGGAGAAACGGTTTTAATAGCCGCCTCAAGCGATATATTAAAAATTACCACAAAAGAAGCTAAGCTTTTAGAAGTAACAATTTAACCTTATTTTTGATTAAAACGATTTTATGGCAAGTGTTAGGGATTTAAAAAAAGATATCAATTTTGTTTTAGGAGATATTATTGAAGCTGTATACGAGTGGGAGGCTACTACGCAAAACAAAAACTCCGATAAAGGGTCTAAGCTCATTGATGGCGCTATTAGTGCTTTCGACGAATTGATGGATAAAGTACATGCCAAAGATGTTGAAAATTCGAAAGCTCATTATAAAGCTATTAGGGCTGACCTAGAAAAGAAAGCTACTGATTTAATTGAAAAATTAAACAAGCTTTAGGCCTAGATTATTTTAAGCCTTTCAAATATGTTTCAAGTCTTTTGCCGTATTTTGAATTCGCTACTTTTTCATCAAGAGCATTATAAATAGAATCTAAATACTTAGGATTGGCATCTGAGGCTTCAATCAAAGTTACATAGGGAGTGACATAAGAATTAGGATTGCTTAATCCAAAATTGAGTACATATTGATACCTTCTTAACAGATTCGTCTGTCTTAGATTTTGAATTGAATCAAACTGTTCTGTAGTTAAAGAATTTTCCTTTGGCAGCATTTCTTGAGCCAATTCTAATTCTCTGGTATTAAATTTCGACAGCATTCCCTGAAATTCCGCAAATTTTATGTGGCTCTTAGAACCAGAGATATCTGAGTTGGTATCAAAAGTGTTCCATGCTGTATTGATTACAATATCCCCAGGCTCTCCAAAAAAAGTTATTCTATCGTTGATTTCGTTATTATCAGCTTTATCCAAGTAGAGGTAAAATAGTTCTGGGCTCTCGATTTCATATGAAAATGAAAACCCTCCGTCCCCTTTTATAACAATAGAGTCTAAAGTTGTCAATGTTGAATCTTTGGCTTTTTGAAAATATAAAGTTCCTTTTTTCAGACCATCAATAACACCCGAAACTGTCATTGTATTTTCGGTTTTCTCTTCACATGATGTCAGTGTGATTCCGAAAACGCCAAGTAATAAAAGATATTTAGTTAATCTCATTAAGTAAAGATGTTTGATTAAAAGGAAGACAAAAGTATTCCTTCTAGAAGTATTTTAAAAAATTAATTTAAAACGGTGAAAGAGTCTGAAATATACTCAAAGGTTTCTTGGTACTTGTCTCTTTTGTTTTTTAGCGTCCATGCCATTAGCATGTAGGCCTTATCGTCTCCTTCCACAAAAGTGAAGAGGTAGCTTATATCGTAAATGACCCCTTGTACTTTACCATCGAAGGCTACAACTTCTGCGTCTTTGCCATTTATCTTTTTTGAGCTTTCGTTGATAAATTCATATGTGGTCAAACTTTCTTTAAAGAATTCTAGTTGAGCATTTTTATAATTCTTAATTAGAGGCAGAGACTCATCATATTCTCCAATATCTAAGAAAACTTCCTTAAACTCTTCTTTAGGTTCGTCAATGACCACAAAATAAGTTTCTTTAAATATATTCTGATATTGCAGAGATGCCTCATCATTTAAGTTTTGGGCTTCTTTCATGTATTTAGGAAGTTTAACTTCATACTCCTCATTTATGGTTATAGCTTTAAAGCTGTCATCATTAAGTTTTTCTTTTTTAATATTATCGCTAAAATCTATACAAGAAAAGACTTGTAAAAGAAGAATGAGGGCAAAAATGCTTTTTAAGATCTTTTTCATATGATGGAATTGGATTTAATAGTGCTTGGCATTGCGTTAAAATTTAGATGCGACTTCCATTAAAAGCGCGCATAAGTATGCCCCACCTGTACCTACAACATAGCCAAAAACAGCCAATAGTATACCAACCGACGTAAGTGAAGGGTGAAACTCTGCTGCAACAACTGGAGCGGAAGCTGCCCCACCTACATTTGCTTGACTACCTACTGCTAGAAAGAAAAAAGGTGCTTTTATAATTTTGGCAACAAGAATTAACAAACACGCATGTATTGAAATCCATACCAAGCCAATTGCAATTAGTCCGGGGTTTTCGAATACAGCACTTAAATCCATTTTCATTCCTATGGTCGCTACAAGAATGTAAATAAAAACACCACCAATTTTGCTTGCACCAGCACCCTCATAATTTTTAGCTTTAGTAAATGATAGACCAATACCTATGGCCGTTGCAAAAACAACCATCCACAAAAACTTAGAGCCTAAAGATGATAAAACCTTTTCTTTGTCTCTAATGACTTCAAAAGTATTTTCTAGAAATTCAGCAAAATGATTTCCTAAAAAATGAGCAAGTCCTACCCCGGCAAAAGCATAAAAAAGAAGCATCATAAAATCATGTAGAGATGTTACTCGTGCAATCTTAGCTGTATGTTCAGATACTTTTGTTTTTAATGCTTCAATTGATGATGTATCTGCTTTTAACCAGGCATCTATTTTTTTTGTTTTTCCAACTCCAAGTAAAATGATTGCCATCCAAAGATTAGCAACGACAATGTCAACCAAAACCATACCTCCGTACTTTTCTTGATTGAATTCAAATACCTCTAGCATAGCGGCCTGATTAGCGCCACCCCCAATCCAACTACCAGCAATCGTAGCTAAACCTCTCCAAACGGCATCAAAACCTGCTCCTCCAACGGTATCAGGAGAGAAGATGGATACAATAAGAATAGCTAAAGGCCCCCCAATTATAATGCCCACTGTACCGGTTAAGAACATAATTAGGGCCTTGGAGCCAAGATTCAAAATTGCTTTTAAATCTATGCTTAAGGTCATTAAAATTAGCGCTGCAGGAAGTAGATAACGACTGGCGATATAATAGGTCTGCGAACTTTTTTCGTCAATGATACCCGAACTGGCTAGAATGGAAGGCAATAGATAACACATCAAAACCGTGGGTACAATAGCATAGTATTTTTTCCAAAAACCGGTTTTTATAGAAGAAGTGTAAAAAACAAAACCCAAGCAAAGGGCAAGAAGACCGAATATTACGGTGTCTTCAGTAAACGGTAGTTGGCTCATTTTAGAAATTTGGTATGTTTCCAAATATAATAAAATCCGCCAGCTAAATATTGAGCCAGTAGGTTAACTTTAAATTGATGGATCGCACTCTTGGGGCGAAAGTGTTTACAAAGTAATTGTCATTATACACCAAAAACAAATCTGAAAGCGGTGCAAATCGCCATTGTAGCCTAGAGTTTATACCAAGATTATCTCTTTGATTACTGTACTGAACAAGTGTAGACCAAAACAAAGACTTATTAAAGGTTATATTGGCTCTCGGGCTGATCAACCAAATGTCGGCCCTTGAAAATGGTGATGGCAATTCTATATGATCATACTGTGCATTAAACCCAATATTTACTTTGGGGATGAACCTCCAAGTAAATCTGGTTTCCATAGAGTATCTGTTTCCATTGAAAAAGCCACCATAACTGGGTTGAACGCTAAAAGAAAAATTCTTACGATTATCTGATTGAAATTCAAGTTCTACATTGCTAAAGTGGTAGCCAGTATCAGCTGGTAACGAAACGGCATTTTCCTTTCCGGTAGGTTCAAATTCAGAGGCCAAATAAACAAAACGTTTTGAGAAACGGGCTTGTAGCCTTTCAAGTGTTCTAAATTCAGCTGATGTTTCTAAAGATACATTGTAATCGGTATTTCTAAAATCTAGTCCAGGCCTCCAAGTAAGTGTATTGAAAAGTTGGGCCTGATATCTATTTACTTTTCCTTTTGCCGGCCAAAACCTACCCTCTAGATTATTGGTGAGTTTAAAAATATCCTTTCGTCTTATAAAGCCTAAATCTGAATTAAATTCTTCGTCAATTGAAACAGCATCTACAAAAGCGGAAAAGTAACGGGTGTTTTTTCCCAGATTTATCCCGAGAGAATAATTTCCTTCGTTATCATTTGGTTGAAAAGATTTATGAACATAAGCTTTGCCTACCCAACTGTTATCTTCAGAGGCCAAATTATAATCTATACCTATAACCCGATTGTATTCTTCATCTTCAGGTAAAAAAGAAGCGGCATTAATGGCTTGTCTATTTATGAAAAAGAACCCAACATTAGATCTAGCAAAGAGCTTTTGCTGTAGTGCGAACATCATATTATTATTGGAGGGTATTTCGTTTTCTTCATCTTTTTCGGTCTGAATGTTGAGAAAACCTAACCTAAGGTTATTGTTTATTTTACCACTTAAACGTAGCCCACCTATAATTCTATTTTCAATGGTGTTATCAGCTGTATCTCTCGCAATGCCAATTCTTCTAGAGAAAAACGGATTAGCATCCCTGCCGCCACCAAAATTTCCAAAGAGGTCGTTGTTGTCAACAAAAAATTGTCTCCTTTCTGGTAAGGCCACTTCAAATCGCGTAAGGTTTGTGATAAAATTATCTACCTCTACAGTTGAGAAGTCGGGATTAATGGTTAAATCAAGATTAAGACTATTGCCCACTGCAATTTTCGCATCACCGCCTACTTTTAAATTTGTTAGTGATTTATTGTTTTCAAAATCTTTTGAAGAGATAGTATTTACGTACGGGATTAGCGCAAGTGGTGTTCTTGATTTTCCCAAGGGTTTTTCGAAAATCATATCCCCCATAAAGGCCAGACCAAAAATAAATTGGTTTTGAGGAAT
Source organism: Croceitalea marina (assembly GCF_042684265.1). Classification (NCBI taxonomy): domain Bacteria; kingdom Pseudomonadati; phylum Bacteroidota; class Flavobacteriia; order Flavobacteriales; family Flavobacteriaceae; genus Croceitalea; species Croceitalea marina. The sequence goes on from NZ_JBHULB010000001.1 coordinate 14,298, forward strand.
TTTAATCCATGTGGTTCGTTCATTGGTCTGCATGTCTAAACGATAACTATTAAAACGCCATTTGGTTTCTCCCTCCTTGAATTTGAAAGAGGTAAGGGGTATTGCCATTTCAGCAGTAAAGTAGTTGTCATAAATTTTAGATTCACCACGCCATTTTACATCCCAAGAAGTGGTAAAACCACCTCGATCAGTTCCACCACCAGAAATTAGTGCCTCACGCCTTACGCCGTATGGGTTCATGCCAAAAAGAAACGCATTTGTGCCGTCATTGAAGGTGTCAAAAACAAGACTTATTTGATCAATTCCACCGCCTCTAAAATCTCTCTGCAATGAGTTTGTCAAAAAATCTTTACCGGCCGCATTTCCTTTAATGGCAATGTAAAGGGTGGTATTGTCGTAAAGCATTTTAATGGTGGTCTGCTGTTCCGCCATCACAGAATCGGATGGAAAGTACTGATGGAAGTCTTTGGCACTTTCTGCACTGTCCCAAATAGGTTCGTCTAGAATTCCGTCAATTTTAATGTTCTCTGAAATAAGTTTTACTGTGAAAGACTTGCTCTGATCTTGTGCATTAAGCTTAAAAAAGAAAATCAGTAAGAGTATAGCAGCGTAATATCTTGCCATATTTGAGTTTGAATTAGCCTGACAAATTTAATAGTAAGCTACGTTAAAAAAATGCCAAAAGAACTATGCTGAGGAATTGTCTTTTTTCTTAGGTTCGCGTTTTGCTTCTTTAAGACTTTTCATGAGCATCCACTCTATTTGGCCATTGGTGCTGCGAAATTCATCTGCTGCCCATTTTTCAATTGCCTTTAGCATTTCTTCATTTAATCGCAGTGCGAAGGCCTTTTTCTTACTCATTCCTTAAGATAAAAGTTGTGATTGCATTTACCAATTCGCTAGAAAGCGGAAAATTAGGTGAAGTATATGATTTCAAGTTTTCTTCTTGTTTTTCAATTTCTTTTAAAACATGGTTCATATTGTCAATTAAAATTAATTCTGCATTATGCTCTAAAACAGAACTATTTTCGGTTATAGCATTTAATAAGTTATTTGCATCGGCGGTGTTAATCTGTAAGTCTTTTTCACCTTGAATAATTAAGATGGGTTTATTAATTTTTTTAATTTCTGAAGTAGGACTAATACTCATCCAGCTTTTAAAGAATTTTTGATTCTGTGGGGCGAAAATCGATAGTAACATTGGGTTCACTGATAAGATAGTATCGGTTTTTGCCAGTTCGGCAAAATGTTCTTTGGCTATTTTACCTAAACCTTCATTCTGTTCTGTTAGTTGTTTGCTAATAACACTATCTATTGTGTTTGAAGGGCCAGCTAAAGAGATGTACGATTTTATATTGTCATCGGCAGCCAACATTGCCACTAGAGAGCCTTGGCTATGACCGATTAAATGTATCGACTTAAAACGGTTATCATTTTTAAAGTGAGCGATTACTTTTGATACATCGTCTACAAAATCTGTAAGACTGATATTTTTTAAAAATTTAAAGTTATTTGTATTTGAGGTCCGCTTATCATACCTATAAAGGGCGATTCCGTTTTTGGTTAAACTATCCGATAGTTGCGCAATGTAGTTCGCTTTGGCAAGCCCTCCCTGATTACCGTTTCTATCCACATTTCCAGAACCGTGTACGAAGATAAGTAGCGGTACTTTCTGCTTCGTTTTAGGATAACTGAGGGTGCCGGGGATAGAAATTTGCCCATTTTTCAAATCAATTTCTTCGATTACAATGTTCTGGCCTTGTAAAAGGAGTGGAAGTAATATGAATATGAAATAAACGTTTTTCATCTGTTCTTATTTCTTTCAAATACGACGGTCGCAGAATTTTCAGCAATATGGATGACTTGCCATCCTTGTTTGGCAAATTCATTCAAGGTGGCTTCTAAACGTTCACCATTTTTGTTCAATCCCATTTTCCATTTTTCAACTTTATATTCCTTCATTATTGAAATATCTATTTATTACTATTTGAGCATTATCAGGATCTTGAGTTCCAATAAGTATCTTTTTTCCATTTTTTAGATGAATTTGAATACCCATATTACCCTTAACATTATATGCGATGTCATTACTTTTTGGAACAGGTTTTATTCCCCAACCGCCATATTCTAGAATAGGCTTGTATTTACGGGTATAACACTTATCCATTTCTTTCCATGAGATTGTTTTCTTCCCCCTATGAAAAGGCCTGAACTGATATTGAATTCCATTTTCATCAATGGTAGTTTTTAAACCTAATAAAAATAGTAAAGCTACTACAAGCACTAACATTAAAATTACAGCTATTTGGGCTGCGTAATCGGAGGAGGATACTTTGTCTACTGCATTTCCGGCAATGTACCATTGGTACATAAAATAAAGCAAAATACCAATTACGCTGAAGTTTATGACAAGCATCCACCATTGGTTAAACCTTTGTTTTTCTTCATAAATCCGCATCTTCTAATGATTTAAAGTTCCAGTATTTACAATAGGGGAGGCATCTTTATCAGAGCATAGTACTACCATGAGGTTACTTACCATTGCTGCTTTACGTTCTTCGTCCAAATCAACAATATTCTTTTGGCTGAGTTCTTCAAGCGCCATTTCAACCATACTCACAGCGCCTTCAACAATTTTATGTCTTGCAGCAACAATAGCGGTTGCCTGTTGCCTTTTAAGCATCGCATTGGCAATTTCTTGAGCATAAGCAAGATACCCTATTCGAGCTTCAAGTACTTCGATACCTGCCATAGAAAGTCTTTCTTGCACTTCTTTTTCTAAAGCTTCGCTAACTTCATTTACACTAGAACGTAGGGTGATATCTTCTTCAATACCTTCATCTGCAAAATTATCGTACGGATACATACTTGCCAATTTTCGAACGGCGGCATCTGTCTGTACTCTTACAAAATTCTTATAATCATCTACCTCAAATGCAGCTTTGTAAGTATTGGTGACACGCCATACCAAAATGGTGCTTATCATAACCGGGTTACCTAATTTGTCATTGACTTTAAGTCTTTCACTATCGAAGTTGCTGGCCCTAAGGGATATTTTCTTTTTTGAGTAAAGCGGATTTACCCAATAAAGCCCATTTCTTTTAATTGTGCCCACGTATTTACCAAAGAGCAATAACACTCTCGAACTGTTTGGGTTGACAAGTACAAGTCCGAAAGCTAAAATGAAGCCTAAAAATACCAAAATTCCGAACCAAGGTGAACTAGTAGAGATGATTGCGGCTATTCCCCCAAAGAATAAAAGCAAAAAAATAAATAGCATGAAGTACCCATTAAGGGGGGTTACAATTTTTTCGTTTGTCATAGTTAATTATTTGAAATGATATTAAAATAGTATCATAAATATATAATATTAAATCGAATAATTAAAATGCGTTTGTTGTAAGTAGTAAAAAGTAATTTTTGGTTAACATATACCTTTATAATAAGCGTTACTTTTGGCGAAAATTAATTTCATGCGCAGTATTTTTCTTCTTTTGTTCTTGATTCCCACACTTGCTTTTTCAAATATTTGGGGTCGTACCGGCCACCGGGTAACAGGTCATATAGCTGAAAAACACCTCACTAGAAAAGCAAGAAAAGCAATAAAAGAATTATTAGATGGGCATAGTCTTGCATTTGCATCTACCTATGCCGATGAGATTAAGTCTGACCGTAGTTTTTCTGAATATACTCCATGGCACTATGTGAACTATCCACTGGCGCAAAGTTATCTTGAATCGGATAAAAGCGAGTATGGTGATCTTGTTGTGGCTATTGATAGTTGTATTACTGTTCTAAAAAACAAGAACAGTACAAAAAAGGATAAAGCGTTCTATTTAAAATTTTTAATTCATCTAATAGGTGATCTTCATCAGCCTATGCATGCTGGTATAGAAGCGGATCGTGGAGGTAATGATATTCAAGTACAATGGTTTGGTAGAGGGTCAAACCTGCACAAAGTATGGGATACCAATATGTTAGAAGCATACGGTATGAGTTACTATGAGCTGGGAGATGAATTAGATAGGGCAACAACAAAAAATGAAAGAAGAACTATACAACAAGGAACAATAGTAGATTGGTTGGGTGAATCTCACGATTATGCAACTGAACTTTACAATTCGGTAAGTGTCGGTGAAAAATTAGGATATTCTTATACCTATAAATACAACCCACTTTTATTTGAAAGACTACAAAAAGGAGGTTTACGCTTGGCGAAAGTGCTCAACGATGTTTTTTCTTAGTGAACGTTTTTTAACGCTTTGAAACCTTATTGCCAGAGATATTTCTTTGTCGCGAACATTTAAACCGATTGATTTCATCAGTACGTAGCTTTGAATGTTTGGTGCTTCTGCCCTGCACACGTTTACGCCACATTCTGAAACTGCTGGGTTTCATTTCGCGACGCATTATTTCGATAGTCTCTTGTTCAGATATGCCAAACTGATAGGTAATCGCGTCAAAAGGGGTGCGATCTTCCCATGCCATTTCTATTATGCGGTCTAATTCTCTTTCTGTAAATTCTTTTTTCATAGCATTACAAAGCTACAAATTAATAGACCACTCTGAAGGTAAGATTAATACGTTCTGTAATCGGTTTGGCAGTTTTGGGTATTTGATGCTGCCAGAAGTGCTGGGTTTCGCCTTTCATCAATAGCAGGCTTCCATGCTCTAAAAGTATTTTCTGTTTAAGCTGTTTCTCATTTTTATGTCTAAGATGAAAAAAGCGTTCTTGCCCCAAACTTATAGATGCAATTACCGGATTTTCACCTAGTTCGGTCTCATCATCGGCATGCCACCCATTGCTGTCTTTACCATCCCTATAAAGATTAAGAAGGCAAGTAGTGAAAGTGGTCATGGCCACTAATTCTATGCTTTTTTTCAACTCTTGTAGCTCCTTGCTGAAAGGCTTTGGGTGCATGGTAATATTGGAGTAGGAGTAAGCCTTGCCATTGTTGCCAAATAATGCAGTTAATCTGGGTTGCGGGTAGACTTTTCCAAAAACTTTGATATCATCTTGTTGCCAAGGAACAGTTTTCTTTAAATTATAAAAATAGTTATCAGCAATAGTTTTTTCAATAAAGTTGGGGTAGTAACTTATATCTGAATCGGGCAAGTCAAACTTAATTTCTTTATCGAATAATTGAGCCATTATTGCAGAACGGTTTTTAATTGATTTCGATACTCAGAAGGATTCTGCCCCGTAAAAGCCTTAAACGATTTATTGAAATGTGAGAAATTATTGAAACCGCTTTCAAAACATACCTCGGTAATACTAATGGGTTGTTCGGCCAACAATTTTGAGGCATGTACCAAACGATACTCATTTACAAATTGCACAAATGTCTTATTGGTTATTTTTTTAAAATATCGACAAAAAGAGGGTATGGTCATGCTAACCAAATTCGCTATCTCCTCTAAAGAGATATCCTCTTTAAAATTGGTCTTGACGTGGTTGAACACGACGTTTATCCTATCATTATCTTTAACCTCTGTCTCCATAGAAAAACCTTCGGCGTTCAAAACTTGAAATTCATCAGAGGATCCCAATTCATTCAATATGTTTAATATAGATAACAATCGCTGAAAGTCTGGTTGATACTCTAGAATCTCCATTTTTTCACCTATCCTTTTTTTGGTCTTTCCATGAAACGCAATCCCGCTTTTAGATATATTTAAAAGGGACTGAATTTTTTTCATTTCAGGGATATCAAAAAAGTTATTCCCTAAAAAATCAATTTTCATTTGCACCACCGTTTCACTTTTATTGCCAGTTAATTTGTCGGTAAAACCACAATGGGGTAGGTTTGACCCCACTAGAATCAAATCTCCATCTCTAAAATAAGAGACATGGCTACCTATTTGTCTTTTACCTGAGCCTCCATTAATGTATACTAGCTCCAGTTCAGGGTGAAAGTGCCATCCGGCATTGGCATTCAATTTGTTTTCATCAAATCTTTGGTAAGTGAAAGACTTTCCGAAATCTGGGGCGATAGCTTCAAAAGTAGGTTTCTGATTCATCACGTTCATTTTTTCAATCTTATAGTAAAATTAGTAAGGTCTTTAAGATTGAATCTATGCAAAATTAACTGAAATATATACAATATTACCTTTAATGTAACAAGTTGTAATAGTCTGGGTTAAAATTAAACATAAATTGGAAAATCCTGTGGTAGTTTGGAAGCTTTAAACGGACTTAAATTTGCAATGTAAATTAATTACAAATCTTAAAAACAACATGTTATGAAGACAATCTTAAAAAATTCAGTAGCAGCAGCCATATTATTAAGTTCAACTTTAAGTATGGCCAACGGACCAGAAAAAGAATTCGGTAAAAAAGGAATTTCTAAGAACGAAGTTGAAAAGAACATCATCAATTTTGATTTTGACCCAACTTTTAAAAGAAAAGGCGACAAATTATTTATGAACCTGCTAAATCTTGATAAAGAAAAAGTAATTATTACAGTTATTGATAGTGAGGGTAGGGTGGTATTTAAAGAAGTAATAAAAAATGCGGTGGTCGTTGAAAAGGCCTTTAATTTTGAAAATGCCTTTGAAGATAAATACACTGTAGTTATTACTGATAGTAAAGAAACTTTCCAAGAAAGTGTGGTGGTTAAAGGAAAATAGTTTAGTTAATTTTTATTCAGTTTAAAAAGCCTCAATCTCAAGTTGAGGTTTTTTTATGTATATCTTTTTAGGTTTTCTCGTTTATGTGGTGGTAAGGCTATATTGTTAATAGCTAAATCAACTAAAGCACTATCCTTTTTTCGCATGTATAGTAATTGATAAAATTGTTTTACTGTCAGTGCATTTACAGATTGTTCAACCAGGTTCAGGTCGGCATCATTGGTAACGGTGCCTTCTTCTAAAATTTTAACATAAGTACCGGGCTTTTCATTATGTATGAACTGTTTTAATATGTTTTGGTCTTTAAAACGAATACCTAGCTTAAAACACGGTTCACGAGGTTGTGTTACTTGTACCAGTGCCGTGCCAATTTTGTAGATATTCCCTATTCTAATTTTGGATTCGTCTAACCCTGTAACTGTTAGGTTTTCTCCGAACATCCCCCAGTCCCAATCAAGATTGGGGTATTTTTTCTTCCAGAAATCATAGTTATCGGCCGAAAACAAATAGCATGCTTTGTAAATTCCGCCATGATGTTTTCGGTCTATAACAGCATCTTTTGCTACATCTTCTTTTTGTAATAAAATAGGTTCATTTACGGGATACTTATAAATTCCGGTTTCTATGGTTTCGCCATTCCATAATACTTTGGTCGGTTTACCAATGTTTGTAGAGACAACTTTCATCTTATGAAAATAAAAAAACCATCACATTTGTGATGGTTTTTCATGTTAATGTTTAGCGGGTTAGTCTTCTTTTTCTAAACGTTTTGTCATGGTGAATCCAACAAATAAACCAATACCTGCCATAAAAAAGATGGTTGCCGGGTAAGCCACATCTTCATCAAAACCGAGAGCCTCCAAAAGTGAGCCTAAAAATATTCCGAGACCTATGCCTATTAATAGTAAGGCAAGATTTAACAACAATACTTTCCAAATAGGCGCTGTTCTGCTATCTCGGCCCTTTACAAAAATACTTGCATCGGCACCTTTTTCTATTAAGGCCAGTCGTTCTTTGTTTCGTGTTGAGAAATAGAGATAGGCTATTCCGAAAATTGCACCAAAGAAAATTGGTATAATGATTAATTCTGATCCCATAATTGTTTCGATTTTTAATTGATTAATAAACTCATTTGCCCTTATGACGATAGCTTTTCAAAAAAGGTTACACCCATTTAAGTTTTTTTGAATTTATGTAACCTTAATAGCAATATTTTCGTCTTATGGATTAAATGGAACAAAACCAATACCAACCAAATGTTCAATTAATAATTAATGGTAATTCGCAGGAGTTTTCAAAACTAGTGGATAACTATAAGAATTTGGTGTTTACGGTGGCGTTACGAATGTTGAAAAATACAGAAGAAGCAGAAGAAGTGACCCAAGACACTTTTGTTAAGGTTTTTAAGTCTATCAAAAGCTTTAAAGGAGATTCTAAATTTTCTACTTGGATTTATAGAATAGCCTACAACAGTTGTTTGGATAGGCTTAAAAAAATAAAAAAAGTGCAACAAATAAAGTCGTTCGATGAAATATCGGGTGTAGAAATATCTGATTTGAGTACAGTTTTAGATGCTATTGAAAGAGAAGAAAAGTCAAAGGTGTTGAAACAATGTATAGGCTTGCTGTCACCAAGTGATAGTGCTTTACTTACATTATTTTACTTTGAAGAAAAAAACTTGAACGAACTTTCTAAGATTCTTAACTTAACAGAAAACAATGTTAAGGTTAAACTCTTTAGAGCTAGAGCTAGATTGGCAAAGATATTAAAAGAAAGGTTGAACCCTGAAACAATAAAGCATTATGGATAACCAAGAGGAATTAGAAAAGCTTATCGATAAGTTGATGGTATCCGATACTTTGGAGACGCCTTCATTGAATTTCACTAAAAAGGTGCTGGAAAAAACAATTTCTGTAAAAAGTGAAAGATTGGTATATAGACCTTTGTTACCAAAATGGATGCTTCTTTTGGCAGTAGTCGTAGTTGTAGGCTTTCTTGTATATGGAATTAACCTATATATAACTTCAGGTATTTCTAATCCGTATTTTAAAGACTTGAATAAAGTAGGAATTTGGTCTTCTAATTTTTTCTCACAATTCAGTTTATCAAAAACGATGACGTATGCGATTGTAATATCTGGTTTGATGGTTTGCTTGCATACGTTGGTATTAAAAAAATACTTTGAGAATAGGTTGGCCTAAAACGGCAAATACCAATAGGCCCAATACATTAGCCCGAATTGTAAAGGAATTCTAAGGATTAAAACCCATTTCGGAATGCCGGCAGATGCTTTCTCGCCTGATAACATGTAAAAATGTACGATTAGGAATATGCCGAGCATAGCTACAATACCCCAAATAGCGATGTTTTTTGTAAAAGAAAAGCAAAGCCCTATGCCTAAAGCAATTTCAGCAACTCCACTCCAGAAAACCAATGCCTTATGATTTGGTAAGTACCTTGGCATAATACGCATATAAGCCTTTGGTTTAATAAAGTGCATTAACCCACCAAATACGTACATAAAGGCCATTAGGTAAAGATGCCAGGGGTATATCATAAATTATTCTTTAAAGTGCCAAAACGGTATTTCTGCTTCGATATAGGTCTCTGTTGTATCCTTTACTTTTCGAAATCGGCGCAGTATTAGAAGATGTTTTCCTTCAGAGATTTCCCTAATGTCTATATTGGTCTCAAAACCTAATTGACCCTTAGTGTTTGTTGTGGCGATAAAATCTGAATCAAATTTTAAGGTGTCGATTTTAAAGGAATAGATTTCATTAAAAAGGGTAACATATCGTTTTCTAAGACTATCCCTCTGTCTTCTATTTTTCCAACTGTTACCTGAACCGGTTATTTGAATATCAGAAGATAAACCCCTTAGGTCTTTTTCAGGCTTGATGGTGGAGTCGTAAGCAAAAATTCGATCTTCAATATTTTCTTCAAAAGGGATAAAAACAGGTAAATAGGGGGTTCTGATTATTTTTGATGGAATTACTATTTCTCCTGGTAAATCTCCTTCCTCCGTGAGTAAATCTTGATAATTTTCTTTATTTGCAAAAATTGAGGATGAATCTCTATCCGCATCCAAATAATTAGATTTTTCATAAGTAAAAGATGCAAGAATTAATATGCATACATATATGGGCGTTAATAGAAGAATTAGCCTCTTGCCGAATTTGTTGTCTAGAAAATTGTAAACCAAGGGTCTGTATAAGAAAGATAAGGTCACAAAACTAAATATCCAATATATCGGAAAGTAGACTTTGGCTACCCATTTGTTACGTTTGAGCAAACCTTGTGTAATAAAATCAAAAAAGGTCAAGAGCATGCCGATAACAAGAAAAATCATTAAAAAGATGCCAACTCCTTGCGATATCCACCTAGGGAGAGTTTCATTATCGATAATAAAATTTGCAATCAGTACAAAACAAATGATGACTAAGGCCAAGGCTATCACGTAGAATATCAGTAGAAAAGAAATGGCGAAGAGTACACTACAATAATTTTCGAGACTACCAATATAGCGGTCGAACGATACTATTTTTTTTGAGAGATAGTTTTTGAATTTATCGGTATACTTTAATTTATCGAATTCAATGTCGCCCGAAACATAACGTAAGCCTAAAGCACCTATCCATAAACCCCTTAAAATAACGTGCAGCAATAGATTAAAAAGCAAAATTGAACAGGCAATAAGTGCGATAAAATGCACAACGAAACTATAGATTTGCCTTTCATTTTCTGCATTTAGCATTTCAATTTTTAAGGGCTCGTAAGCTGTAAAAAGCCCGAAAATGGCAAAACCAGAAATTAGAAGTTCCAGTTCCCAACTTTGTTGTTGTAGAGAGTCCAACAGCTTTCTAAATGCAGGACTTTTATAATCGTTATTCATTGGCATGGTTGACTTTAACAAACAAGATACTAAAGTTTAGTCTTTATAATGCCAAAAAGGAATGGTTACCAAGGTGTCAATTTTAATTTTCTTTTTAAAAAGTTCGTTATCGCCAGCTGGTCCTACAATATGTAAAAGATGTTTCCCTTTTCCTATTGTCGATATATCCAAAAAGGTTTCGAACTGAAGCCGCCCATTTGAATTTGTCGTGTAAATGAACTCTTTTTCTACTATGGTTGAATCAATAAGTACTTCGTACATATTATTTACCACATTCAAGTATTTTTTTTGTTGTTCTACGTCTTTATTGTTGCCTATAGAAAGGGTTAATCCTGGAATCGACATGCTTTTTCCATTAAAGCCGTAGCCTCTTTCATCTTTGTTAGGCTTTAGAGTGCTATCTTTTTCAAAAACGGCATTCTCTTTAAATGTGGTAAAAGGTATCTTAAGGGGCAGGTACGATGTGGTGATAATTTTTGAGGGTATCGTGGCAAAATCAATTAAATCTTCGCTATTGTCGATAACATCTTCGTAATTGCCTTTATTGGCATAAATGGCACTTGAGTCTCCAGTGGTAGTTAAGTAATTGGAATGCTGCTTTGAGAAAGAACTTAGTAAGAAGCTGATAAGTAAATAGGCAGGTAAAATAAAAGTAGCTAACCATTTGGTTCTTTTTTGATCTAAAAAATTGTAGACCAAAGGTCGATATAAAAAAGAAAGGGTTATGATGCTGAAAAAACGATAAACGGGATAATAAATTTTTGGTCTTAAATTACCTTTCTTTAAGATGCCCATGCCTATGAAATCTATAAAAATGAGCAAAGCAAAAGAAAAGTAGAAGAATGCCCAATACACATTAAAAATAACCTGCTGTTCACTGCTGAAAATATCGGTAAGCTCTACTAAATTACTGACTAGAATATAGAAACCGATTATTAGCATATATGCCATAAAGTAAAATATCATTAAAAAAGCGATGGCAAATAGGGTACTACAGATATTCTCTAATCGCGATATATACCTGTCAAAAGAACCTACTTTTTTGGTAAGGTGGTCCGTGAATTTTTTGGAGTATTGCAATTCATCATAGTCAATTTCATTTGAAACATATCTAAGTCCAAGAGCCCCGATCCATACACCCCTCAAAATCACATGCACCAAAAGCACCACCAGTAAAATACTAAGTGCGGGGTATACCGTTTGTATAAAAAAACGATAAATGAAGTCATCATTGCCAATGGCCTTCATTAGTTCTTCTTTAAGCGGATTCATTACCTGAAAAAGACCAAAAATGGCAAAACCTGATATCAGTAATTCTAACTGCCAACTTTCTTGTTGAAGCTTATCAAGCAATTTTTTAAAAGAAGAACTATTGTAATCGTTGCTCATGGTTGGTTTATTGATGTTCTAATATAGAGCTTTTACATAAAAAAACGCTCATAGAAGCTATGAGCGTTTTATAGGCTAAAATTCAGACTGGGTTTGAGTTAATTACTTTATCATATCGTAACTACGATTAATGAAATTAGTAAGTTCTTCACCTTTTAAAAGTCCTTTGGATAAGCGAGCTAAATCTAAAGACTGATTAATGAGTCGCTCCCTTTTCTTAGCTGTTTTGGTATTTAAAATTTCACCTACCAGTTCATTGTTGGTATTAACGATTAAGTTGAACATATCTGGCATATTACCCATACCGAACATTCCTCCGCCCCCTGTTTGCTGCATATCTTTCATTCTACGCATAAATTCTGGCTCAGTGATGATAAATGGTTGTGCCGAGCTGTCCATCGCTTCTAATTGCACCGTAAAACCTTTAGATGGGTCAATTACTTTTTCAATCTCACCTTTTAACTTTTCTTTTTCTTCATCAGAAAGTTTAGAAATAGTGGTGTCTTCTTTTTTGATAAGATTATCGATATGGTCGGCATCAACACGGGCAAAAGAAATCTTTTCTTTCGAAGTCTCTAATTTTTGCATTAGATGAGGTACAATAGGCGAGTCTAATAATAATACTTCATAACCTTTTGCTTTTGCAGCTTCGATGTAGCTGTGTTGTGCTTCCTTGTCAGATGCGTAAAGAATAACCAGCTTGTCATCTTTATCGGTCTGGGTATCCTTTATTTTAGCCTCTAGCTCTTCAAAAGTGAAGTACTTACCATCAATGGTCGGATATAGGGCAAATTTGTCGGCCTTTTCAAAGAACTTATCTTCAGAAAGCATACCATATTCAATGACTACTTTAATGTCGTTCCATTTTTGCTCGAAGTCTTCACGGCTATTCTTGAAAAGTGAGCTTAACTTATCAGCTACCTTTTTAGTAATGTAAGATGAAATCTTTTTAACGGCACCGTCAGCTTGTAAATAAGAACGTGATACATTTAAGGGAATATCAGGAGAATCTATTACACCACGTAGCATGGTTAAAAACTCTGGCACTATACCCTCGACATTATCGGTAACGAATACCTGGTTCTGATATAATTGTATCTTATCTTTTTGAATGTTGAGGTCATTGGTCAACTTAGGGAAGTATAAAATGCCTGTTAAGTTAAATGGGTAGTCTACATTCAAATGAATATTGAACAATGGCTCCTCGAACTGCATGGGGTACAGTTCCCTGTAGAAACCTTTATAATCTTCATCTTTTAAATCTGCAGGTTTTTTTGTCCATGCAGGGTTTGGATTATTTATAATATCGTCAACCTCTTTGGTAGGAGCTGGGTCTTCTTCTTTTGCACCTTCTGGCTTGGGCAGTGTTTCTGTTTTTGTTCCGAACTTGATCGGAATAGGCATAAATTTGTTGTATTTGGTCAAAAGTTCACGTATTCTAGAATCTTCCAAAAATTCAGTTGAATCCTCGGCAACATGAAGCACAATTTCAGTACCTCTATCTTCCTTTTTAGCCTTTTTTAATTCAAATTCTGGTGATCCATCGCAAGACCAATGCACGGCTGGTTGGTCTTTAAAACTTTTGGTGATAATCTCAACTTTTTCAGCAACCATAAAAGCTGAATAGAAACCTAGGCCAAAATGCCCTATAATACCAGCGTCTTTACCGGCATCTTTATACTTATCTAAAAACTCTTCTGCACCTGAAAAAGCTACCTCGTTAATGTATTTCTTGACTTCGTCTTCGGTCATACCGATGCCTTGGTCGATAATATGTATTTTTTTGGCATCCTTATCCACTTTGATTTCAATTAGCGGATTGCCATATTCTACTTTCGCTTCTCCAATGGAAGTAAGATGCTTGAGTTTTAAAGTAGCGTCTGTCGCGTTCGAAATCAACTCACGTAAAAATATTTCATGGTCGCTGTAGAGAAACTTTTTAATTAGCGGAAAAATATTTTCTACCGAAACATTAATTTTACCTGTCGCCATAATTACTTTGATTTTATTGTATTTCATCCGCAAAGGCGGACTTTTCTTTATTTATAATTCACAAACCCCTTTTCAAAAAAAGTACCACAGCCGAAAAAGGTGACAAACTGACACCAGGATAGGATCAATTATTTTTAAGCTCAAAAGTTTAACAAATATTTTGTTTAATTAATTTAAAAATTAATTAAACATTATATATCTTTACACAGTTGTAAGGATAAATTTTGCTATGAAAAAGTTTATTACAACAAGTTTGTTTATTTATTGGTTAGGTTGTTGAAAACGTGTTCTTGCTAAGGGAACACGTTTTCTCTTTTTGTCAGATCATTAACAGAATCTATGTTTATAATATTGTAAATTTGTTTTAACAAAAAACTGAATATGGCTACAAAGGCAAGCACGACAAAAATAACAGAAAATAAAATCATCGCATTTTATATGGATTACGTTTTGGAACACGAAATGCATCCGAAATCGGTCTATAAATTTTGTAAAGAAAATAAAATCAAAGAAGATGAATTTTACGGCTTTTTTGGTTCTTTCGAAGCTTTGCAAAAAGGGATATGGAATAAGTTTCATTCCAATACAATTGATCTTCTGAATAAAAATAAGGAGTACGGTAGCTTTAGCAACAAAGACAAAATGCTCACTTATTTTTACACCTTTTTTGAACTTTTAACCTTAAATCGCAGTTATGTACTTTTTTCTTTGGACGGAAAAAGACAGTTATTGGATAAGATGGGAGAACTTAAAGAGCTAAGGTCACATCTTAAAGGTTTTGCAACGGAGCTTATTGAAGAAGGTAATGCAGATAAGACCCTAAAGATAACAAAGCAGAGTCCGAGAATATTTTCAGAGGGTGCCTGGGTGCAATTTTTGTTTTTGCTGAAATTTTGGATAGATGACTCTTCAGCTGGTTTTGAAAAAACTGATTTAGCAATAGAAAAGTCGGTTACCACAATATTTGATCTTTTTGATAATACCCCCTTAGAAAGTATTATCGATTTTGGTAAATTTTTATACAAAGAGAACTTCGCTTAGTACTATAAATATGAAGACACTAGATAAGATACCTACGGGAAAGATTGAGCGTGCTGGGAAATTGGTAAAAACTGGTGTGAAAATAGGTGGTAACTATGCCAAATACTATAGTAAGAAACTAGTCAACCCGAATTTAAGTAAAGATGAGCTTAATGAGGATAATGCGGGTGACATTTATGACGGGCTAAAAAGTTTAAAAGGCAGTGCGCTTAAAGTAGCCCAGATGCTAAGTATGGAGAAAAACCTGCTACCTAGTGCCTACGTAGAGAAATTTTCTCTTTCTCAATTTTCTGTACCACCGCTTTCTGCACCATTGGTCCGTAAAACTTTCAAAAAATATCTTGGTAAATTTCCAGAGGAGATTTTTGACACCTTTGAGCGTGATTCGGTTAACGCTGCGAGTATCGGTCAAGTACACAAAGCCACTAAAGATGGCAGAAAACTAGCTGTCAAAATTCAATATCCTGGGGTTGCGGAAAGTATAAGCAGTGATTTAGCTATAGTTAAGCCTATTGCCATTCGCATGTTCAACTTGCAGGGAAAAGACTCCGATAAATATTTTAAGGAAGTTGAGAATAAATTGGTAGAAGAGACCAATTACATTTTAGAGTTAAAACAAAGTAAGGAGATAACTGAAGCCTGTGCGGTTATACCCAATATGGAGTTCCCTAAATATTATGAAGAACTTTCTAGCGAACGAATCATTACGATGGACTGGATGAAAGGAGTTCATCTAAGTGAGTTTGCTAAAGCCGGGTTCGCACAAAAAATCGGAAATAAGCTAGGGCAAGCCCTTTGGGACTTTTACATGTTTCAAATTCACGGTTTGCGAAAAGTACATGCTGACCCCCACCCAGGTAATTTTCTAGTAAGTAAAGAAAATACTTTAATCGCTATCGATTTTGGCTGTATTAAAGAGATTCCAGATGAGTTTTATATTCCCTACTTTGAGTTGGCGAAGAAAGAAAACATCAATAGCGATGAAATCTTTATGGAAAAGCTTTATGAACTTGAAATATTGACGCCAACAGATTCTCAAAAAGAACTAGACTTTTTCACGGCCTTGTTTAAAGAGATGCTAAGTCTATTTACCTCGCCTTTTCATGAAGAAGAGTTCGACTTTGGTTCTGATGTCTTTTGGGCTAAAATAGCGGACCTTAGCGAACGCTATTCCAAAGACGAGCAAATACGAAAAATGAACGGTAATCGCGGCTCAAAACATTTTTTATATATGAACCGTACTTTCTTCGGTCTCTACAATCTTTTACACGATTTAAAGGCCAAGGTCACGGTAAATAATTTTAGACAGTATCTGGACTAAATATAATATCCAAGGTTTAAAATAAATCCGAATGTTTTAGTACCATCAATTTATTTTTTACTTTACCGATTCAATTACTCATCTCTAATGGGTTTCAAACACATTTTTTATGTATAATTCTAAAATTATAGGTCTTGGCCATTACGTTCCTGATAATGTTGTAACCAATGATGATCTTTCTAAGTTAATGGATACCAATGATGAATGGATTCAAGAACGTACAGGAATTAAAGAAAGAAGACATGTAGTAAAAGGTGAAGATACTACGACTACAATGGGGGTCAAAGCAGCCAAAGTAGCTATAGAACGAGCAGGAATAGATAAAGATGACATTGATTTTATTGTTTTTGCAACCTTGAGTCCAGACTATTATTTCCCTGGTCCGGGCGTTTTGGTGCAACGAGATTTAGGTATCAAAACTGTAGGTGCCCTTGATGTTAGAAACCAATGTTCTGGGTTCGTATATGGAATATCGGTTGCCGACCAATATGTAAAAAGTGGTATGTACAAAAATGTTTTGGTCATTGGTTCTGAGGTACATTCTACAGGGTTGGATATGACAACAAGGGGTAGGGGAGTATCCGTTATTTTTGGGGATGGTGCAGGTGCTGCCGTTGTTAGTAGAGAAGAAGATACCTCAAAAGGTATTCTTTCAACCCATTTGCATTCCGAAGGGCAACACGCAGAAGAACTTTCGCTTATTGCGCCTGGCATGGGCAAACGATGGGTAACCGATATCATAGATGACAATGATCCTAATGATGAATCCTATTTTCCTTACATGAACGGGCAATTTGTATTCAAAAATGCGGTAGTTCGTTTTAGCGAAGTGATAATGGAAGGCTTGCAAACAAACGGATTAAATCCTTCCGACATTAATATGTTGGTTCCGCACCAGGCAAACCTTAGAATTTCTCAGTTTGTACAAAAGAAGTTTGGGCTTTCGAACGATCAAGTGTATAATAACATTATGCACTATGGCAATACAACTGCGGCCTCAATACCTATAGCTTTGACCGAAGCTTGGGAAAAAGGTAAAATTAATGACGGTGATTTAGTAGTACTGGCAGCCTTTGGTAGTGGATTTACTTGGGGTAGTGCCATTATTAGATGGTAAAAATAAACCCTAGCTTTTACACTAGGGTTTCTTATTGATTTCTTGATGTAGAACTAACCAACCAATTTCTATCTCAAACAAACCAATACCTTAATTCCTTTTTAAAAAGACGCCAATATCTAAATGATGTTACATTAAAACCTGGCTTTAACAATTTTTAAGAGTGCGGTTGCAGTTATTTTTAGGTAAGCATTTAAAAAAAGAACCCTGACTCCAATAAAGAAGTCAGGGTTTTGTCATTGATAAGCTATACTAAACACTAACCATTAACTATAAAAAATACAGTCTTACCAATGATTAAAATTTTAAGTCTATTACCAATAGACGATATTTTTCGTAAATCGTTACGACTTTTAACCTAGTTTAACAGATAAATAACAAATGAAAACAACTTTAGTCTTTGGTGCTTCTTTAAAAACCAATCGTTACAGTAACATAGCTATTCACCGTTTACAGGAGAATAATATTGATACAAAGGCATTTGGGTTAAGGGCCGGATATGTAGGTTCGGTGCAAATTAAAACCAATTTGTCGGATATTAAAAACATAGATACCATTACCCTATACATGAACCCTTCTCGACAAAGCGAGTATTACTATCAAATTATGAAATTGGCACCGAGAAGAGTGATTTTTAACCCTGGTACCGAGAACCCAGAATTTTATAAATTGTTAGGAGAAAAAGGAATACAAGTTGAGGTTGCCTGCACCCTGGTTTTATTAGCTACCGGCCAATATTAAAAGAGGAATCTTACTCGCTGGGTAAGGCTTCAAATTCTTCCCTTTTGTTTTGAAACCATGCCTGCATAGCTTCTGGAGATTTCATGAGTGTTTTCATCTCGTTCATAGCATCTAAGTGTGCTGCATCATTTTTTTGAAACATTTCCATCCCATGTTTTTTGCTTAATTCGGCTATTTCTTCAAAAGTATCAGCCCTAAATTCAATATTACAGGCTCCACCTAATTGTTTACAGGTCATTGTTTTCATAGTTTCTTATGTTTTAAAGAGGTGCCTTTTGCTTTCTATCCCGTATGAGCCATAGGCCAATAAAAGTGAGTAGACCATTTAAAGGCAGTAATTCATAGCCTACGGCATAACCGCCTAGAAATTTGGCATCTATATTTCCAATAATTGCTATCATCACAACCGATAGAATTGCGACAATCCATACGTACTTGTCCTTTATTTTGTGTTTTGTAAAAATGCCAAAGGCAAAGAGGCCTAACAGTGGGCCGTAGGTATATCCTGCTACAATTAAGAGGCTGTCAATAACATTACGACTTAAGATATACTTAAAAGAGATAATAACCAAGATTAAAGCAAGGCTCATCGCAATATGTGTCTTTTTGCGAATCTTTTTTTGCTCAATTTCAGATTTTTGTTCAATGTTTAAAAAATCTACACAAAAAGAAGTGGTCAAAGAGGTTAATGCGCTATCTGCGCTGCTATAGGCCGCAGCGATTAGACCGAGCATAAATGTAATGGAAAGCGTAAGACCTAATCCGCTATTCAGAGCAACTTCCGGAAAGAGCAAATCTGTTTTTGGTGCGCCATCCATTAATGGAATTGCTATTCCATTTTGTTTGCTATAAATGAATAGTAAAGCTCCTAAAAGCATAAAGAGAAAGGTGACGGCGACCAATACAAAACTAAAAGAAACCATGTTCTTTTGGGCATCCTTAAGATTTTTACAGGTTAGGTTTTTTTGCATCATATCTTGGTCAAGCCCCGTCATACAGATAGTAATGAACATTCCACCAAGAAACGATTTTATAAAATGGTTTTTAGCCAAAAGAGTATCGGTAAAGAAAAATTTATTATAATTTTTTAATTCATCAGATTCTAAGAACTCGCCAAAACTCCAGTCCAGCTCGCTATTGATTAATATGATAGAGAGAATTACCGCTGCAATCATAAAAGTGGTTTGTAGTGTGTCCGTCCAGACTATAGTTTTTATACCTCCGCGATTGGTGTATATCCATATTAGGGCTATAGAAATTACAACTGTTATTTCAAAAGGTACGCCTAAGTCATCAAATACAAATTGCTGTAATACTATGGCTACTAGATATAGCCTGAAAGCGGCTCCTAAAACGCGAGAAACAAAAAAGAAAAAAGCTCCTGTTTTGTGACTTACATGGCCGAAGCGCTCTAAAAGATACTCATAGATCGAGGTTAAGTTTAGTCTATAATAAACAGGTAATAAGACAAAGGCCACAACAAAATAGCCCACCAAATAACCCAAGACCACCTGCATATAACTAAACTCCGAAGCCTCTACCCAACCTGGCACAGAAATAAAAGTTACCCCAGAAAGTGAGGCCCCAACCATTCCAAAGGCGACTAAATACCATGGAGACTTTTGACCCGCCTTAAAAAAATCGGTGTTGGAGTCATTTTTGCCTGTAATGTAAGAGATAAGTAGAAGTACTAAAAAGTACCCTCCAATAAGCAGTAATATCTGAATTGCAGACATAAAATCTATTTGTTTGGCAAAATACAAAAAGCTAGCTAGCTAAGCTACCTTGGTACGGCAAAACGAAGCTTTAAACAGAATTGAATTTTAATTTAAGCAAAGCCCCAGAGTATTATATATTTTGCCGGCGCCAATAAATGTAAAATTGTAATTTTACAGCAATGGAATACTCTTCTAAACTTTTGGAAAATGCTGTGTATGAAATGTCGCAATTACCCGGTATTGGTAAACGAACGGCGTTACGTTTGGTGTTACACTTATTAAAACAACCGGAAGAACGAACAGCATTTTTAGCCGGTTCATTAATGAAGCTGAGAGAAGAAATAAATTTTTGTAGTTCTTGTCATAATATTTCTGATACAGCACTATGCGAAATATGCGCTAACCCAAAACGTGATGAAAGTCTTGTTTGTGTTGTAGAAGATATTAGAGATGTAATGGCTATTGAAAACACCTCGCAATATCAAGGGCTGTACCATGTTCTTGGGGGGAAGATTTCACCAATGGAAGGTGTAGGGCCGCAAGATTTGAATATTGTTTCGTTAGTGACCAAAGTAAAAATGGGAAAGGTTAAAGAGCTCATCTTTGCGCTAAGCTCAACTATGGAAGGCGATACCACTAATTTTTATATTTATAAGCAATTAGAGGGTACGGACATAACTACTTCTACGATTGCTAGAGGTATTTCTGTGGGAGATGAATTGGAATATGCCGATGAGGTTACTTTAGGAAGGAGTATTTTAAACCGTGTTCCATTTGAAAGCTCTATTAAAGCCAATTGACTATCAATCAAAATAGATAGATGAAAGAGGTGTTATTTAATACATAAAAATTAATGATAAGGTCATTATTTTGTTATTTTTGCAAAATATAAGGGTCAATTGATACGTTAATTAAGAATATGTCAAAATTTGAATTGAAATTACCGCAAATGGGAGAGAGTGTTGCAGAAGCAACGCTAACTACTTGGCTCAAAGAAGTTGGTGACACCATCGAAATGGATGAAGCTATTTTTGAGATTGCAACCGATAAGGTGGACTCTGAAGTACCTAGTGAAGTAGAGGGAACTTTAGTTGAAAAACGGTTCGAGGTTGATGATGTAATTAAGGTAGGTGAAGTGGTTGCCGTTATTGAAGTTGAAGGAGATGCACCAAATGTCGAAGTTGAAAGTCCTGCTGAGAAAGAGGTAGAGATTGATGCTGAAGAGCCAGTAGCACAAATTCAACAACAAGTTTTTGCAGCAAGAGAAACTGTTGCGACAGCTGTTCAAGATTTCTCAAGTTCAGAACGTTTTTATTCTCCTCTTGTAAAGAATATTGCTAAAGAAGAAGGTATATCCGTGGCGGAATTGGATACAATTCCTGGTACTGGAAAGGAAGGACGCGTAACCAAAAACGATATTCTAGCATTTATTGAAAATAGGGGTTCCAATGGTAGCACTCCTGCTGTAGAACAGAAAGAGGAAGCTCCAAGGGTAGTTGAAGTAAAAGAAACTCCAAAAACTGCTCCGGTGGCTAGTCCTCCAAAAACAAGTACGGTACAAGTTTCAGGTGGAGATGAAATCATACCATTATCTCGAATGGGCAAATTGATAGCTCATCATATGGTAGAAAGTGTATCTACTTCTGCCCATGTTCAAAGCTTTATTGAGGTAGATGTCACCAATGTGGTTAATTGGAGAAATAAAGTCAAAAAGGCCTTTGAGGAACGTGAGGGTGAAAAATTGACCTTTACACCAATTTTTATGGAAGCCGTTGCTGTGGCCATAAAGAAGTTTCCGTTAATCAATGTTTCATTGGATGGCGACAATGTCATCAAGAAGAAGAACATCAATCTAGGTATGGCAGCAGCTCTGCCCGATGGTAATCTAATTGTTCCTGTAATCAAAAATGCAGACCAATTGAATTTAGTGGGCATGGCCAAAACAATAAACGATTTGGCGAATCGTGCTAGAAACAATGCCCTTAAACCTGATGAGATTAAAGATGGTACGTATACGGTAACAAACGTAGGTACTTTTGGTAGTGTTTTTGGTACTCCAATAATCAATCAACCTCAAGTAGGTATATTGGCTTTAGGTGCTATTCGTAAGATGCCATCTGTAATTGAAACTCCCGAAGGTGATTTTATAGGGGTGCGCAGTAAAATGTTTTTGTCGCACAGTTATGACCATCGAGTGGTAAATGGTGCCTTGGGCGGTATGTTTATTAAAACAGTGGCCGATTACCTTGAGTCATGGGATGTGAATCGCGAGATTTAGAAACGTTGCTCCATACTGATTCGAACTAAATTTTATTGCATCTACTAGGTGACTTTTATTGAAGACCTATCTTTGTGGAAAATGATATTCCAAAATGCAATTAAACTTAACGAAACCTATCTGCTTTTTCGATTTAGAAACTACAGGGGTCAATGTAGCCAAAGATAGAATAGTAGAAATTTCCATTCTTAAGGTTTTTCCTAACGGAAATAAGGAAAGCAAGACATGGTTGGTTAATCCAGAGATGGATATTCCTCCTGCGGTTGTTGCAGTTCATGGTATCTCAAACGAAAAGGTGGTCAACGAACCAACTTTTAAAGAATTATCAAAAGAAATCTATACCATGGTTAAGGATAGTGACCTAGCGGGTTTCAATTCTGATCGTTTTGATATTCCTTTATTGGCTGAAGAAATGCTTAGGGCAGAGGTAGATTTTGATATGAAGCATATGGTTTCAGTTGATGTGCAGACCATATTCCATAAAATGGAGAAGCGAACATTAGGTGCGGCTTACAAGTTTTATTGCGATAAAGATTTGGAAGATGCCCATAGTGCAGAAGCAGATACCATGGCGACTTATGAAGTACTGCTATCGCAACTAGACCGCTACCCAGATCTGGAAAATAATGTTAAGAAACTCTCTGAATTCACTACGCGCAAACAATCATTAGATTTTGCTGGTTTTATAGGGGTTGATGAAAACGACAATCCGACTTTTGCCTTTGGTAAGCACAAGGGCAAAACAGTAGATGAGGTATTGGAGAAAGAGCCGGGTTATTTTGGTTGGATCCTGAATGCCGATTTTCCGCTTTATACTAAAAAAGTGCTAACGCAATTGAAGTTGAGCAAGCTAAATAATAAGTTGACTTAATGCGATTGACATTTTTATTCTTGTTTTTTTCGGTATTCTGCTTCTCACAGAATATTGATTTTGATGGTAGGGTTGTAGATGCTAAGACCAATGAACCTATACCATATGTAAACATTAGTTTTTTAAACACCTTAACAGGAACATCTACTACAGAGGAAGGAAAATACGCTTTGGAAATCCCCAAAGAATATCTAGAGAAAAAGATACACGTTTCTTCATTAGGTTATAAAGACACCATTTTATTAGCACAACGGCTATATGATAAAAAACTTCTTAAAATGGTAGAGGCTACTTTTGAGTTGGAAGAAGTTGTAGTTGCCAAAAACTTGGGAGAAGCACAGGTACTTAACCCTATTTCAAGTTATAGCATTACTAGTGGATTCGATTCTTCTTCCACACCTTGGGTTTTGGCACTTTACTTTCCTAATATCGGGGCAAGTAAAAAATATCTGGAGACGGTTACGGTATTTTTTAGGGAGAAAAATGAATTTACCAGAGAACGTGCTAAATTTAGGTTACGTTTATACAGTGTAAACCCACATACTAAAAAACCGGAAAGGGATTTGGTGCAAAAGAGCATCATTCTTGAATCACTGAAATCTTATGATTATACTTCTATTGATGTATCATCCTTAAAAATAAAAGTCCCCAAAGAAGGTATCTATATTGGTTTAGAATGGCTTTTTATACCCTACAATTGGTATAATAAAGATGAAAAAGACCAACTTACCAACAAACAGCGCTTAGAGGACCGTTTTGCGCCGACTTTTGGAGGAATGTACACCAAGAATCAAAACTTTAAAGTGATGATTTACGGAATGGGTGAATGGCAAGACTTTAAGGTAAAATCAAAGAACAATACAGAAAACTTTATTCCGGCAATAAGTATCAAAGTCGCTAAAGAATAGACGTAACAATAACGTGTAGCAAATGAAACTAATTTGTATCGGCAGAAACTATGCTGCCCACATTGATGAATTGAAGAATGAAAGGCCAACAGAACCGGTTGTTTTTATAAAACCCGATTCGGCCATTTTGCCCAAGGGGCAAGATTTTTATATTCCTGAATTTTCGAATGAAATACACTATGAAGTTGAGGTACTTGTGAAGATTAAAAAAGTCGGGAAACACATCGATGAAAAATTTGCCCATAAATACTATGACGAAATAAGTTTGGGTATAGATTTTACTGCTCGCGATCTACAATCTGAGTTAAAAGCTAAAGGTTTGCCCTGGGAAAAAGCGAAAGGATTTGATGGCGCCGCAGTGGTTGGTAAGTGGATTGACAAAAAAAAGTACGAAAATTTAGACAAATTAAGGTTTTCCTTGTTAAAAAATAAGGAAATCGTACAAAAAGGTGATACTAGCTTGATGTTGTGGAAGATAGACGCTTTAATTGCTCATGTATCTACCTATTTTATGCTGAAAAAGGGCGATATTATCTATACTGGCACTCCGGCCGGTGTTGGTAAAGTTGTAGCAAATGACTACCTTGAAGGAAGAATTGAAGAAGAGAATTTTTTTGCAATCAATGTTCGCTAATGATATATAGTCTAGATAAAATAAATGAGATGGCCGAGGGGGATCAAGATTTTGTGATTTCCGTAGTGACCGTTTTTTTAGAAGAGGTCCCAGAAGATCTTCAAAATTTAGAAAAGGCTATCGAAGAAAGAAATTTCGAGCAGGTCTATAAGATGGCTCATAAAATAAAGCCAAATGTGGATCTTTTGGGTATGGAACAGACGCGTGCTACCGCTTTGGAAATTGAAACATTAGGTAAAAGTGAAGACAATTTGGCAATCATAGAAGAAAAGTTCCCTTTACTGAAGAAAGATGTGGAACAGGTCGTTGCCGAACTTCATAAAGACTTCCAGGTATAACACGATAATTCATTTACCAAACTCCCTTTTTAGTTACTTTTGCTGCTGAGTATCTTGAAGCGTTTTCAAGCTTAAATGCGTTATATGCAAGCAGAAATAATAACGATTGGTGATGAAATTCTTATCGGACAAATAGTTGACTCAAATTCAGCATTTATTGCTAAAGAGCTCAATAAAATAGGAGTCTCTGTATATCAAATTACATCCATACAAGATGATAGGCAACATATTTTGCAGGCTTTTGCTGAAGCGAATACGCGCTCACAAGTCGTAATAGTCACAGGTGGTTTAGGCCCGACAAAAGATGATATTACCAAGCACACCCTATGCGAGTATTTCGAAGACAACCTTGTACAAAATAAAAAGGTCTTAGAACATATAGAAACGTTGTTTGCCAAATACATTTCCACCCCAATTTCTGATTTAAATAGGCAACAGGCATTGGTGCCGACCAAGGCAGATGTACTAAAAAATGAATTTGGTACCGCCCCCGGACTTTGGATGGAAAAGGATGGGACTTCTTTTGTTTCGTTACCTGGTGTTCCCTTTGAGATGAAAAATATCATCAAATCGGCAATTTTACCACGAATTATTTCGCAATACGAACGTCCACATATTGTGCACAAAACGATTATGACTTACGGTCTTGGAGAAAGTGCGATCGCTGAAAAAATTGAGAATTGGGAAAATAACCTTCCCGAAGCGATAAAGCTTGCCTATTTACCCAGTTTGGGTAGAGTAAGACTTCGTTTATCCGGTAAGAGCAAGAATAAAAAAACGCTGGAAGAGCTCATCCAGTCCGAAGCAAAAAAGCTCTATCCATTAATTGGTGACATTATTTACGGAGAGGAAGAAGATGAAAGTATAGAAGCCAGCATTGCCAATATGTTAACGGAAAAGGGAATGACATTGGCTACAGCAGAAAGTTTTACCGGAGGCAAAATTGCGGAGCAAATAACGGCACTTCCGGGGGCATCAAAATATTATAAGGGTACGGTAGTAAGTTACGCCACAGAGACAAAAATCAACCTTCTCGGAGTAGATGCAAACCTTGTGGATAAATATTCTGTAGTTAGTGAAGAAGTTGCGGTCGCTATGGCCCGCAATGCAAAACAACTGCTAGGTACAGATTTCGCGATAGCCACTACGGGAAATGCAGGCCCGACCAAAGGAGACTCTGAAGAACCGGTCGGTACGGTATTTATTGCCATAAGTTCCCCTGAGCGCAGTTTTGCCCAAAAATTTACCATGGGAAATCATCGGGAAATAATCGTTCAAAAGTCTGTAAATAAAGCTTTTGAATTATTACAGAAAGAAATTCTAAATTTCTGAACTTTAATTTTGTGTGTCTAAGAGAAATAACTAAATTTGCAGCCTCAATAAAATCACTCAAAAGTTAGGCAGATGTCCAAAATTTGTGAAGTTACAGGTAAAAAGGTGATGTTTGGTAATAATGTTTCCTTCTCCATCAATAAAACGAAGAGAAGATTTGACGTTAATATCTCTAAGAAGAAATTCTATATCCCTGAAGAAGATAAGTGGGTAACGCTTAATGTTTCCTCAAAAGGAATCAAAATAATTAACAAAAAAGGTATTCATGCTGCTTTAAAAGATGCAAGAGCCAAAGGTTTTGTTAAGTAAAAAGTATTAGAAAATGGCAAAGAAAGGCAACAGAGTTCAAGTTATATTAGAATGTACAGAGCACAAAGAGTCAGGCATGGCAGGTACTTCTAGATACATAACTACGAAGAATAAAAAGAACACGCCAGATAGATTGGAGATTAAAAAATTCAATCCTATTCTTAAGCGTATGACCGTTCATAAAGAAATTAAGTAAGGTTTCTGTTTTTATAGAAACGTAAAGTACAATACCCATGGCAAAGAAGACAGTAGCAACACTACAGGGAAGTTCAAAAAGATTGACAAAAGCTATCAAAATGGTAAAGTCTCCGAAGACTGGGGCCTATACTTTTGTAGAATCTGTAATGTCACCAGAATTGGTAAACGATTGGTTGTCTAAACAATAGTCAAACAATATTAAAATACATAGGAGCCACTCTACGGAGTGGCTTTTTTAGTTTATAAAACTCACGGTACTTTCCTATCTTTGAATTTCAACCAAACACATCATGAGTCTGTTTAAAAATATATTCTCCAAAGACAAAAAAGAAACGCTGGATAAAGGCTTAGAAAAGACCAAGACCAGCTTTTTTGGCAAGCTGAGCAAGGCAGTTGCCGGAAAGTCAAAGGTAGATGACGAAGTGCTTGATAACCTTGAAGAAGTTTTGGTAACCTCTGATGTTGGTGTAAACACCACCCTTAAAATTATTGAGCGCATTGAAGAACGTGTCTCTAGGGATAAATACATGGGTACTGAAGAATTGAACAAGATTCTTCGTGAAGAAATCGCAGGATTGCTTTCTGAAACCCATGTTGGTGAGGATACTGATTTTACTTTACCCAAAACGCATAAGCCACACGTAATCATGGTGGTCGGTGTAAATGGAGTAGGCAAAACAACTACTATCGGTAAGTTGGCCAATCAATTTAAAAACAAAGGTCTAAAAGTCGTATTAGGTGCCGGTGATACCTTTAGGGCAGCCGCAATCGACCAATTAGAAGTCTGGGCAAATCGAGTCGATGTGCCCATAATAAAACAGAAAATGGGCAGCGACCCTGCCTCTGTAGCATTTGACACACTAAATTCTGCGGTTGCAGATGACGCCGATGTTGTACTTATTGATACCGCTGGCCGACTACACAATAAAATAAACCTGATGAATGAACTCTCTAAGGTAAAACGGGTTATGCAAAAGGTAGTACCAGATGCTCCACATGAGGTTTTATTGGTTTTAGATGGTTCTACTGGTCAAAATGCTTTTGAGCAGGCCAAGCAGTTTACAAAGGCTACGGAGGTCTCTTCATTGGCCGTTACCAAATTAGATGGTACTGCCAAAGGTGGCGTTGTTATAGGTATCTCGGACCAGTTTCAAATTCCGGTAAAATACATTGGGGTAGGTGAAGGTATTGAAGACTTGCAAGTGTTCAATAAATATGAGTTCGTAGATTCTTTTTTTAAGCTGTAAAATGCAGAACATATGGTTAAAGTTGTGATACCTAGTGGGCTACAATAGTCTTCAAGAACTATTTTGTAGGTATAATTTTTTAATCGGTATTTATGAATCTGCAAAGAATACTTTTCAGTTTAGGCCTAGTACTTACCTTTTTTTCTTGCAAAGAGAAGCCCAAAGAAGAAACCTCAAGACCAAATTTAGTACTTATCATCGCAGATGATATGAATTGGAATGACAGTGGGGCCTATGGAAACCCTGTCATTAGAACTCCAAATATTGATAAGCTGGCAAAAGAAGGCATGCTTTTTTCCAATGCCTTTTTAAATACAAGCTCATGTAGCCCAAGTAGAACAAGTATTATTTCAGGGAAGTATCCACATAATACAGATGCAGAACAGTTACATTGGCCTCTACCTGAGGGGCATCGCACCTTCGTCGAAGAATTGAAAAAAGCTGGGTACTGGACCGGTCTGGGCGGTAAGTATCACTTGGGAGATGCTGTTAAAAATCATTTTGATTCCATTATAGAAGTCGGAACTGCCGGATTTCAATTGGGAGCCGATGGTAAGCAACAAAAGCTAAATGGCGACGGAAGCGGTTGCGAATCATGGGTTTCATTAGTAAAAGCAAGAAAAGAAGAAACTCCTTTTTTCTTGTGGTTGGCTGCAGTAGACCCTCATAGACCCTATTATGAGGGGGTAATTGATGAACCCCACAGTCCTGAAAAGGTTATAGTACCACCTTATTTTCCAGATACTCCAAAAGTCAGAAAAGACTTGGCTTTATACTATGATGAAATTTCCAGGATGGATAAATATATTGGTGATGTGGTGGCTGAACTTGATAGACAAGGGGTATCGGAGAACACTATGATTCTATTCATTTCAGATAATGGAAGACCTTTTCCACGAGACAAAACTACCTTATATGAAGGTGGTATAAAAACCCCGTGGATCGTAAAATGGCCAAAGAACGTAGTCGCTGGCACTAGAAATAAAAATTTGGTAAGCGCAATCGATATTGCCCCAACCTTTCTGAAAATGGCGGGACTAGAAGCTTTAGATGAATTTGAAGGTTTGGATTTTTCACCAATGCTAAAGAATCTGGATACTGTCGTGCATCAAGAAATCTATGCCGAAGACCATTGGCATGATTATGAAGATTATACAAGGGCCATTCGAACCGATAGTCTAAAATACATTCGTAATTTTTATCCAGATTTACCAAATACGCCTTCTGCGGACGCTTTTAGAGGACTTACGTATCAAAGTATGCTAGAACAAAAAGATGCTAACCTCTTAAACGAGGCTCAAATGCGATGTTTTATCGTACCACGTCCTGAAGAGGAACTGTATGATGTCACCAAAGATCCTAATGAACTCAATAATTTAGCAATGCTTCCAGAATATAAGTCCGCTTTAAACGATTTGAGAAAACGAATGGCCTACATTAGAAAGAAAAGTAAAGATGTATTGCCAAAAACAAGAACTCCCGATGATTTTGATAGGGAAACCGGTTTACCGACCGATGCCAGAATACGGCCTAGACCTTCTAAGGCAGAGATGTTTAATGCCACTAATAGCAAGTAAGAAAACTTTAATAAGGTGACATTCAATAGCCTAAAACTTTTAAGTTTTGGGCTATTGCTGTATTATTGACATAACCAAAGCATCTGTGACAGGTTGATCCTCATTTTAAAATTACGATAAGATGTCAATACTATTTAAAATAACTACTCTATTACTAAGCTTTTTCTTGAGTTTATCTTATGGACAGATAACCCACCCAAAGGCCAGCCCCGCAACAAGCATAATGCAAGAAGTTGGTTTAGCTAAGATTTCGATTCAATACTCACGACCAGCGGCTAGAGGAAGAGCTATTTTCGGAGGTATAGTGCCCTATGGTCGTATTTGGCGAGTAGGTGCCAATGAGAGTACCAAAATCACGGTAGATACCGATATGGAGATTTTAGGAAAACTATTACCGATGGGAATCTACGCGCTTTATGCCTTCCCAGAAAAAGAGGAATGGCAAATTGCCTTTCACACCAATATTTCGCATTGGGGCGATGGCCGAAAAAGGTATAATCCTGCTGAAGACTTATTTCGGATAACCGTAAAACCCGAATCCATTCCCTATCACCAAGAAAACTTTTTGATGGCTTTTGATTCCATCACGCATAATACAACAAACCTCAATTTGATTTGGGCGAGTACAAAAGTGACCATTCCTATTAAAGTCGATACCGATACCCAGATGGAATTGGAAATTGCAAAACAACTGAAAGAAAATCCGACTGCACAAACCTATTATGAGGCTGCTCGTTATCTTCAAGAACAGGGAAAAGATTTTGAAAGAGCCTTGGCATATCTTGATAAAGCACTTGAGCTTGGTGGTGAAACCTATTATTTTTATAGGGTGAAATCTCTGGTAGAGGCTGAACTAGGAAATTTTAAAGGGGCAATAGCTTCGGCTAAAAAGTCCTTAAAAATAGCTTCAGAACTGGGGAAAGATGAGTTTGTGAGAATGAATGAAAAGAACATTAAAAAGTGGCAAACACTTTCACAAAATAACTAGCCGGTCATTTTTAAGCTTAAGGGAGAAATCTTATATTTAGAATTCTCAAAAGAACTTTAAAAAATGACAAAATCAATCGCTTCAATAGGTAATGTTTTAGTAGTTTTTCTATTCGTTCTTTGCTTGGGTACAGCTTGTAAAAATGAAAAAAAACCACAAGAAAAGAATACAGATGTAGTATTATGGTCGCCCTATAACGACTCTACAGAAGTTGCTGCCAATGCCGAACATGAGAATGATAGAATGCGTTACAAGCTCATTCAATCAAAAGTATTGGATAAAAACGATGTTTTTAGGCCCTTGTATAATGAGGTGTCCCAGTTTTCTGAAGAGCGCTATGAGCAAATAAAACCATTGGTTTTAGAACAAGACATCCCAACAATTCAAGGACATATTGAAGCAGAGAAATTGACCTATGAAGAGTTGGCGCTTTTTTATCTAAAACGGATTTATAAGTACGAATTGGATAACAGTACCACCCTAAATACAGTGATTGCGCTCAACCCCAATGTACTTAATGAAGCACGAAAACTTGATAAGGATAAGAAAGGATTGCACCCTATCTACGGAATGCCCATTCTTTTAAAGGATAATATTGGTACACAAAACATGAAAACAACTGCTGGCGCTATCGCTTTGCAGCATAATACTACCGATAATGCCTTTATTGTAAATCGTTTAAAAGAAAACGGGGCTTTAATTTTAGGTAAGGTAAACCTTAGTGAATGGGCCTACTTTTTATGTAGCGGCTGTCCGGTGGGGTATAGTGCCGTTGGTGGCCAAACACTGAACCCCTATGGTCGTAGAATATTTGAGACTGGGGGCTCCAGTTCTGGTAGCGGTACTTCTATTGCAGCCAATTATGCCGTGGCTGCGGTAGGCACGGAAACCTCTGGGTCTATTTTATCACCTTCTAGTCAAAATTCTGTAGTAGGCCTAAAACCAACAATTGGGCTGTTGAGTAGAACCGGTATCGTACCCATTTCAAGTACTTTAGATACCCCAGGGCCAATGACAAAAAATGTTTCTGATAATGCTATTTTACTATCTGCAATGATGGGGCACGACTATGATGATAAGGCTTCGACCAGAGAAAATTTTTCAGGAATCTTTACTTCAGGAGAAAGACCGATACCGTTAAATGAAGTGCGACTAGGTGTTTTTAAAAATCTTATGGAGGGCGACTCTATTTATAAGGCGACCATCGAAAAACTTAAGAATGCAGGAGCGAAAATCGTAGAGTTCACACCCCCAGAAGTTCAGATGAACGGCTTTTTATCCATTTTGAATATTGATATGAAAAACGATTTACCTGATTATATCGATAGTCAGATTCAAGATAAAGATGCGGTTAAAATTACTTCTATTGCAGATGCAGTGGCATTTAACAAGCAAGATTCTTTGGTTCGTATTCCCTATGGGCAGGCCCTATTTGAAGGTATTCTGGCAGACTCAACAACTGCTGAAGGCTTAGCGGAGATAAAAAATACCTTAGAACAGAATGGCCGCCTGTATTTTAATGATACCATGAAAAAACACGATTTGGACGCTATTTTGTCCATCAACAATTACCATGCAGGTTACGCCGCGGTGGCAAAATACCCGGCATTAACCATACCTATGGGGTATAAGAAGACCGGAGAGCCTATTAGCTTAACTTTTATAGGCAAGCAATTCTCAGAGGGTAGTTTATTACGAATGGGCAAATCTTTTGAAGATTTGACTAAAGTGCGTAGGCAGCCAGAAGGATATAAAGAGTAGTATTCATTAAATAAAATTTAGTAGTTTGAAACTAAAGAATTATCAAAAAAAGTTAGAAAATTTGACACGAATCTTATTGTCGACATCGGCTTTATTATTATTTATTTCTTGCCAAAGTTCATCAAAGTTACCTAGACCCATAATAAAGCCAGAAATTCCAATTTCCAGATTAAATGAAAATGCAATTGCGACAATATCTCCTAATTACAAAGATTCCTATTTTAGATTGTTACCGTATTTGTTCTTTAATGCAAATGGAACATTTAATGAAATTCAAGGAGATTTTTATAATGTGAAGTTTAATACCAGTTCGAATATAAATATAATGCCCGGTTTCTGGAGAGATTATGGAGACTACAAAAATTCAATAATTGTATTAATTGCTTTAAGTGAAACTTCATCAATTCCTATAAAAGACATTTATATTTCAGTTGAGTCTAGTAAGAATGGAGTTTTCATTCGAGAAAAAATTAATGAGGGTCATAAACTAGATTATATTAGCCGTTCTCAACAAAGAGTTCTATTTTTCAAAGAATTGAGTTTAGAAAATCAATACGACGTTCTTAATAAGATAAATGATGATGTACTAACTGTTAAGGTTGGTGAGCAGGTTTACAAATTTTTGACCCCCGAATTAGAGCTTAACTAATATTTTTTTAGAAATACTAGTACATTTTCACCATTAATCCATCAAATCATTAAGCAATCCCCAGAGTTCATTGTCAAAACTTGAAGGCCCTAAAAGGGTTTCACCGGCATCACCGCCCATGCGCACGATAACCAATTCCTCACTAGGTACTATATATAATTTTTGGTCGTTTTTGCCCAATCCGGCATATAGGTCGTTAGGAGCGTTTGGTATTAATTTTCCAGAGAATTCTATTTCACTGCCAGGCACCCGATAACTATCTTTTCCGTTTAACCAATAGAGGTAACCGTAGGCTTGGTTCATGTTTTGAGACGTATTTTTCATATCGGTCAAGAAAGTGGCATCGCCTAAAATGGTTTGTCCGTCCCAAACCCCGTTGTTGAGGTTAAGTATGCCAAAACGGGCCATACTGCGCGCATTGCTGAAATAGACATTGTTAAATCCGATAGAAACCCAGGCTCCCTGCATTCCGATACGAGAACCTATTTTGGCCGAAAAATAATCCTCAAAATCTTGCCCAACGGCATTGGTAATAATATTATCCAATAAGGTGTAGGGGCCGTTATGGTAAAACCAGAATTGCCCAGGTTCGTTTTTGTATAACAAACATTCAGGGTCGGTACAAAAAATATCATCAACATCATAATCAAGACCAGTAGTCATGGTCAAATGGTTAAAAACCGTAATTTGTGCCTCTTGTTCCGTTGATAAACTAGACCATGCTGTACCCAAATAAGCTGCCGAAGAATCATTTAAACTTAAAAAACCTTCCTCTTGGGCAATTCCTGCGATCATTGCAGTTAAGGTTTTTCCGGCTGAATTCCATGCATGATTGTCATTCTGCTGAAAATCGCCAAAATATCTTTCAATGACGATCCTGCCATTTTTAAGAACCAGAAAAGCATCGGTTTCCCTTTCTGCTAAAAAATCATATAAAGGCTGTTCCCCAGCTGAATTCCAGCCTAAATCTTCAATAGAGATGGTTTCCCATTCATTAGAATTTACCGGCGGAAAATAAATCTCAAGATTTGTTGGATTTAGGGTAATTACCTGATTTTCATTGTCGCTAGAATCACTTGAGCAAGCGCTTAAAACGAACACTATACTTAGCGCAAATACTAGGTTTTTCATGGCTTTGTTTTTCAATAAGACCTAATTACTACATAAGGGTTTAACGCAAAGGCTAAAGAAATATGCGTTAAAATCGACCAATTGCAGGGGCTTGTTGTATTTTTGCCCTCCATTTATATAGGTATGCGCACAAAATCACTTAAAAAGAACAAAATCAATGTAGTAACCTTAGGTTGTAGCAAAAATGTTTACGATTCTGAGGTACTTATGGGGCAGCTTAAGGCAAATAATAAAGAAGTTGTGCATGAGGAAGAAGGCAACGTGGTGGTCATCAATACCTGCGGATTTATTGCCAATGCAAAAGAGGAAAGTGTAAATACCATATTGGAGTACGTTCAAAAAAAGGAAGCCGGAGATGTGGATAAGGTGTTTGTCACAGGATGTTTAAGTGAGCGTTACAAACCAGATCTGCAAAAAGAAATACCCAATGTAGACGAATATTTTGGCACAAGCGACTTGCCGAATCTATTAAAAGCTTTAGGAGCTGATTATAAACACGAACTTATTGGTGAACGTTTGACCACGACCCCTAAAAACTATGCCTATTTAAAAATTGCCGAAGGTTGTGATCGACCATGCTCCTTCTGTGCGATACCCTTAATGCGCGGTAAGCACAAGAGTAAACCTATCGAAGAGTTGGTTGCTGAGTCTGAAAAACTGGCCGCTAAAGGGGTTAAAGAATTGATTTTGATAGCCCAAGATTTAACCTATTACGGGTTAGACCTATATAAGAAACGAAATCTGGCTGAGCTGTTGGCAGCACTTGTTAAGGTTGAAGGTATTGAATGGATTCGCTTGCATTATGCCTTCCCAACAGGTTTTCCGATGGATGTATTGGACCTTATGAAAAAGGAGCCCAAAATATGTAACTATATAGATATTCCTCTGCAACATATATCGGATGCTATTTTAAAAAGTATGCGCCGTGGTACCACCCATGTAAAGACCACAAAACTACTTTATGATTTTAGAGCGACTGTGCCGGACATGACAATTAGAACTACCTTGATTGTAGGTTACCCAGGTGAAACAGAAGAAGATTTTAGAATTCTAAGGGATTGGGTAAAAGAAATGCGTTTTGAGCGTTTGGGCTGTTTTACCTATAGCCATGAAGAAAATACTCATGCTTATAACCTAGAAGATGATGTGCCGGAAGAAGTAAAGCAACAACGCGCCAATGAAATTATGGAAATTCAGTCTCAAATCTCTTGGGAGCTGAATCAAGAGAAAATAGGGAAAAACTTTAAATGTATTATTGACAGGAAGGAAGGCAATCACTTTGTCGGACGGACCGAGTTCGATTCACCTGATGTTGACAATGAAGTATTGATCGATGCTACAAAGTTTTATGTAAAAATCGGTGACTTTACCACTGTTAAAATTACCGAAGCATCTGATTTTGACTTGTACGGGTCTCCCGTCTAAAAAAATAAAGGCAAAACCAAATATTGAGCTTTGCCTTTATAGTAAACTTTATTTTTTTTCGGGGGAAATCATTTTATAGACCATACCGGCTAAAATAGCACCTACTATAGGTGCGGCCCAAAATAACCACAACTGTGGAATAGCCCAAGTACCTTCAGCGAATAATGCCTGACTCGTACTTCGCGCTGGATTTACAGACGTGTTCGTTACAGGAATACTGATAAGGTGGATTAAGGTTAAACCAAGACCTATCGCTAAGCCCGCCATATATTTTGGCGCTTTTGAATGTGTGGCACCTAAAATGATAATCAAGAAAAAGAAGGTTAAGACCGCTTCGGTAACAAAAGCCGAGAGCATATCATAACCCCCAGGTGAATGTTCTCCGTAACCATTTGCGGCAAAGCCACCAATTTCAAAACCAGATTTACCACTAACGATCAAATACAAAACACCGGCACCGGCAATTGCACCCATGACTTGGGCGATAATGTAGGGTACTAAATCTTTTTTGTCAAAGCGACCTCCAACTGCCAAGCCAATAGAAACAGCAGGGTTTAAATGGCAGCCAGAGATATGGCCAATAGCGTAGGCCATTGTGACTACAGTAAGTCCGAAGGCAAGGGCTACGCCTAAAAATCCGATTCCAAGTTCAGGGAATCCTGCGGCTAATACAGCGCTCCCGCATCCGCCAAGCACAAGCCAAAAAGTTCCAATAAATTCTGCGATTAATTTTTTCATAAGGTTCTAATTATTAGTTAGTATGCTAATTAAGAACCAATTATAATTATAAAGTCACATATGCAATCAAATTCGCTACCGTAGGGTGGTCATTTCCGCCAGCCGGCTCTATCGTAATGTTCAGCGATTCGGCTTTATCGATATATTTTAGGCTAATAAGCTCTTCATCAGTTTTTAGCACACCCATATCAATCATTTCGCCATCCACATCACTCCACATTTGATAGGTTTTATCCTTTGGCAACATCGGTAGTCCTTGAGCATTCACATGAACCATTTTGCTTTCATGATTTATATAGGCGACGGCTCTAGAATTAGGTGCGGCTTCATTACTGTATAAAACAAGGGGAATGGTTTTAGGACTATTTATGGTTTTTAATCTTGTATTGGTTAAAACATAGTTTTCTTCCAAAGTATTTAAACGCTCTTGTAAGGCAGTGGTTTGATTTTGTAGCAATTCAAATTCAGCTCTTGTATTTTGCCATTTGGTATACATCCAAATAGATGATAATAGAAATAAGACTCCGAGGCTTGCCGCTACCAATAACGGGCTGTTCGATAATTTTCTTGCTTTTTTAGTATCTAACTGTTCTTTGAGCTTGGTTTTTACTTGAGGTGGAGGGGGTATGGCATTTTCAAAAGCCATCTTTTCAAAATCCTCCTCTAATTCGCTAAACTTTTGAAGCAGCTCCTTATCAGTTTTTAATGCATGTTCTATATAATCCCTATCGGAAGTGTTTAGCTCGTCCAATAGATATTTTTCTAGAAGTCCTTCGTCCAATATTTTCTTTCTGTCCATCATGCCAAAATTTCTATACAAAACCAAACTACAACCAATTCGTTCTTATAGCTATCACGCAGTAAATTCAGGGCTTGCCTTATGTAAGATTTAAAAGTGCCTAAGGGAACACCCATTTCTAAATAGGCCTCTCTATGGGTATATCCCCTAAAATAAACTAGCGCTATAGCTTCTTGATGATGTGGCTCCAACCTTTTGATGGCCCCACTTAATTCCGCGTAATCTGGTAATTTTTCTTCTTGGGTTTTATTTTTATATACACTTAAATCTTCTGATTGGATGAGCAAATCTGGTTTTCTTAAGGCATTTAGGGTTGTATTTTTTGCAATTCTATAGGCCCACGTATAAAATCTTCCCTTGGAAGCATCATAACTATCGATTTTCTGCCAAATCTTGATGAATGTCTCTTGTAGTAAATCTTGAGCAATAGCTTCGTTTCTGCACATCCGCAGAATTACACCGTACAGGGCACCAGCATATTTATCATATATGGTGTATAGTGCAAGCCTATCCTTATTGGATAATTGCCGAATTAGTTGCTCATCTTCTGGGTAGTTCGCCATATACTTTGTTAAAGATATGATAAAATCATAATGCGTTCATCCAAATGCTAAAATGCCGTGTAAATAGAATAGAAGCGCTCAAATAATTTTAATTAATAATTAAATCTTAAAAACAGAAACATGAAAAAATTAGTATTTATTCTAACAATTGCAACTTTCGCTTTTTCTACACAAACAACCGAAGCACAAAAATCTAAAGATATTGTTGATATCGCCGCTTCAATGGATGATTTTTCAACTTTGGTGGCAGCGGTAAAGGCGGCAGATTTGGTCGATGCATTAAAAGGTGAGGGACCATTAACGGTTTTTGCACCAAATAATGCCGCATTTGATAAGTTACCTAAAGGAACTGTGGCTACCTTATTGAAGCCCGAAAATAAAGGTGCTTTAACCTCAATTCTTACCTATCACGTACTAGCAGGAAAATATACTGCAGCGGATATTGTAAAGTCTATTAAAGCCAATGGCGGCGGATTTATGGCCAAAACATTACAAGGAGAAGCGATTTATGGAGAATTATCTGGTGGTAATGTAATTTTAACGGATTCTAAAGGAAACAAATCTAAAGTTATTATTGCAGATGTCATGGCCTCTAACGGGGTAATACATGCCATTGAAAATGTAGTGATGCCTAAAAAATAATTTGATTAAAAGAAAAGCACCGCATCGCGGTGCTTTTTACATGTTTACAAACTCAAAACCTGCCAATGGTATTTTGGTTAAATCAAATTCTCTCTCATTTAGTAAGATGCCATGCTCGAGGTATGCTTTAAGGTTTGCTAACCAAAACGTCCAACCATTACTGCAACCACAGTGGATATTCAATTTGCTTTTCTCATCCGTAGGAATATCATACTGTCGTAAAGTGAGTAATACTGCATTATCTTTTTGCGCTAACCTCACGGACACTTTACAGCTTTCAGCAAAAGAAAATTCTATGAAATTTAATTTGTTTGTCTGCAAGATGCTTCCTTTCTCTTGCCCATCCCAATTATGCCATTCCCAAACATAATTGTCATTTACTTGAACATACTCCGATACATTTCTTACGTGATTTTCTGGTGAAGTATAAATGGCCTTGCTTAAAAACCAAGATTCGATTCCTTCCGCAGTACCCCAGCACCAAAACAATTTCTCAATAGTGGTCTTTATGTATATTTTTTTCGTGAATTGATCAAAACTTAGCGTACTCATCTTTTACGTTTTAGTTCTATATTATATAATTCTCTTCCCAATTGAGCCAAGAATGGTATGCCAATTTCATCATACTCATAGACATTATCATTAAAAACACCGTCTTTATTAACCAAAATGGTTGCAGATAACATAAAATCTACTTTGTTTTTGGTGTCTTTAATATAGGCGCAATCGGTTAAGGTGCCATAGGCATATCCTACTTTATTATAGATTTTAATATAGTCGGGTATAGGTTCTTTAGAATCACCGTACATAAAGAATTTTACATAACTATCATAGTACTCGGTTTTATCATACCCCGTTACTTTAGGTAAATCGCTCATTGCTTTTAGTAAAAATGCATACTGATTCTCGCTAAGATTAAATCGTTCTTTTTCTGGAAAATGATTTGGAAAGATAATTTTCTTTAGCAGCTTGTGCTGTGCAGGGATAGCATAAAAGTTTTTTAAACTAAAATCAAATGGCTCTTTGTACAGCGAATCTTCGTCATAGAAACCTGTTCCTTTTAACACTTTCTGCATGGGCAGATTTACCGGGTATGAACTAACAATGCTTTTAGAGCTTACGGTAGTGCTATCATTAACATAAATTACCAAAGGCTTTGTAGTAACATCATCGGCATTAGAGGTAGAAAGGCGATGCGAAATACGTATAGGATTGACTCTCCTTCGCTTTATTCGCAGGTTTAATTCATCAAAACCCAAAAACTCAATTAGCCTATTGTTGGCCTCATTGTCACTTACCGCAAAAATTTCTTGTATTGCTTTTTCAAAAGTGCTTTCAATCGAATCACCTTCAATATAAAACTTAGTTTTTCTATCTAGAGAATCAATCTCGTTCAATTTCTCTAGGGCAGTAACTGCTGCAGGAAATTTAACGGTACTTGCAGGGTAGAAATAATGGTTTGGGTTTACCTGAAAGTCAAAATCTGTAAATAAAACACTATCCTTTCTTCTATCTATTTGAGTATACCTAATCTGAACTTCGTACTGGTCTAAACTATCTATTACTCGTTTTATACGAATGTCTTTGGAAGCTAAGGCTTTTTCTAACGGATTTACTACTACTTTTTCAGAACAGCAAACTACTAAAAAGACTGTAAGACAAATGCATAGGTATAAAAGATGGTTTTTTTTAAGCATGCTCTCAATCATTAAAAATTTCTCCACGGTGAGGTTTAAGCATATCTCTAACCGAAATCATTTCGAATTCAGCCACGACCAAATAAGCAATGCTGTGCATTTCGTTGATATGCGATACCCCTGTGATATTAAATTTTAATTCTTCAATTACAATATATTCTTTTAAATGTTTTTCATGATGTTCGGCCGTTTTGGCCGCGGCATGTCCTTTAAAGTCCCAAATTAATTTAATTTTTTTGTCAAGTACTGGTTGCATTGGTTTTTATGAGTTGGTTACTGAAATTCCTTTTTCTGCAAAATTTTTAAAATCTTGTGCATATTTCATAGACTGCTTTTTAAATGCACCTGGCATTAAAAACCCGATTAGTTTCATTCCAAAGCCAGAAAATTGAAATTCACTTTCAGAAATCCATCTCGTTTTTCCGTTTTCTTCTTTAAAATAATTTCGCTGAATGTTATGCACTCCCTTAGTGTCGTAGGTGGCATGAAATTCATCTGGCATATTTCTTTTTAGTATAGTTTCCACCATTTCCATTTCTCCTTTACCACGTTTAAACTTCATGTTCATCGTTGACCCTTCTTGGCCTGGTTCACCTGAAATCATATTGTAACCAAGCAAACCACGCATCCAATGCTGCATATTATCTGGGTTATCCAATATCTTAATAAACTCATCTCGTTGCAGGTCTATGGTTATTTCGGTTGTATATTTCATATCGGTCAGATTTAATTGAACTAATGTAC
This sequence comes from Croceitalea marina, assembly GCF_042684265.1. Classification (NCBI taxonomy): domain Bacteria; kingdom Pseudomonadati; phylum Bacteroidota; class Flavobacteriia; order Flavobacteriales; family Flavobacteriaceae; genus Croceitalea; species Croceitalea marina. The sequence goes on from NZ_JBHULB010000001.1 coordinate 54,968, forward strand.
TAAAATATTGATTTTGAGAAGCTACTAAAAATCTGTTAATGGTTTTGGCCATCGCTTGCACGACTTTAAGTTATTGTTATTTTTGCTGAATGTATTTTTTAAACCGTAAAGTTGTTTGGGTTTACTGTCTTGCCTTAGTTCTAAGCATGGCGTCATGCAATTCTTTATTTAAAGAAGAGCCAGAGAAAGAACCTATAGCTAGAGTAGGAGATTCTTATTTATATAAGGATGATGTTGCAAATTTAATTCCTCAGGGTTTAAAAGGTCGCGATAGCGCTGCCTTCGTCGTTAATTACATCAACAATTGGGCATCTAAGGAGCTTCTACTTGATAAATCAAAAATAAACATTCCTGAAGAGCAGCTTCAAGAGTTTAATAGGTTGGTAGATAACTATAGAACAGACCTCTACACCAGGGCATATTTAGAGGCCTTGGTACAACAGTCTTCAGATACATCTGTGACCAAGGAAGAGTTGCAAGGATTTTATAACAATGAAAAAGAAAACTTTAGGCTCAGTGAAAAATTGGTGCAATTGCGATTTGTTGCATTACCACTTCAATTTTTGGATAAGGATATTGTTGAAACCAAACTTAAAAGTTTTAAAGCAGAGGATAAGAATTATCTAGATTCGATTGCTGTACAATTTAAAAAGCTTCATTTTAATGATTCTATTTGGGTAAGCGCATCACGTTTGATCGAAGAAATTCCGCCGTTGACATCGCAGAACGAGGAGAAGTACTTAAAAAATTCACAATTTTTTGAATTGCAGGATTCAATCGGGGTATATTTGGGAAGGGTGAGCAATGTACTGGATATAAACGACACCGCACCTTTGTCTTACGTTACTCCAGATATAAAACAGATTATTATCAATCGCAGAAGACTTTCACAAATAAAAAAAATAGAGACAGAAATTATTGATGAGGCCATCAAGAAAAATGAGTTTGAGATTTATGGAAAAGATTAGAAAAAATATAGGACTATTATTTGTAGTGATTTTTACTTCAGCTTTTGGTCAAGAAGCAACAAATGAAACTTTAGTAACCGAAGTATCGGTAAAGGATAGTGTGGTTGCAAAAAGAATGAAATTAGATGGTATTGCTGCCGTAATCGGTGACTATGTAATCTTAGATTCTGATATCGAAAAAACACTGGTCGACTTAAGAAATCAAGGAGCCTCTACTGAAGATGTGACCCATTGCCAGTTATTGGGTAAGCTAATGGAAGATCGTTTGTACGCGCATCAGGCGGTTCAAGATAGTCTTCTAGTTTCTGATGATCAGGTCAATGCAACCAGCGATAGACAAATTCAACAATTGGTGCAGCAAGTGGGTTCTATGGAGAAAGTGCTAAAATTCTATAAGAAACCCGATATAGAGAGTTTTAGAACAGAACTTTTTGAAATAAACAAGCTTCGTATTCTTTCAGAGAAAATGCAGACCGAAATCACTAAGGATGTAGAGGTGACTCCAGAAGAAGTAAGGCAGTTTTTTTATAGAATACCCGAAGAGGAACGTCCTATTTTTGGAGCGGAGTTAGAGATTGCCCAAATAGTTAAACAACCAAAAGCTCCTGAAGCCGAAGTTCAAAAAATAATAGATAGGTTAAAACGTATTAAGCAAGATGTAGAGGAGAATGGTTCTAGTTTTAGAATTAAGGCGGTATTAAATACCAGGGATGAGCCGTCTAGGGCTAATGGAGGGTTTTATACAGTTACCAGACAGACGCCATTTGTTAAAGAATTTAAAGACGTTGCTTTTAGTTTAAGAGAAGGTGAAATTTCAGAACCTTTTGAAACCCAGTATGGATACCATATTATAATGGTAGAAAAAATTAGGGGTAGAGAGGTAGATTTAAGGCATATCTTAATGATTCCTGAAATTCCAGATAGCGCAATGAAAGAGGCTGCGAAAGAACTTGATAGTATTCGTAATCAGCTTTTAGACGGAAAGTATACATTCGCGGAAGCAGCGCAAAATTTTTCGGATGAAAAAGAAACTAGAAATGATGGGGGGGTACTGAGAAACCCTATTGATTTTGGTTCTCGATTTGAACTCACAAAAATGGACCCAACACTTTATAATCAAATACGTGATTTAAAGGATAATGAAATTTCAAGGCCACTTAGAGAAGACGACCCAAGAGGAGGAGCACCTAAGTTTAAAATCATGAAAATTACAAATAGGTATGATGAGCATAAGGCAGATTTTGCCCAAGACTATTTAAAGATTCAAGAACTCGCACTTCGAGAAAAGCAATATAAAGCGATTAAAGAATGGATGGATGAGCATATTGAAGACACCTACATTCATGTAGACGCTGAAAATAGGGATTGCGATTTTGCCAACAACTGGGTAAAAGAATAAATTAATGTCAGATGTAACTGCCATCCAAAACTTGGTTGAAAAACACCAGGCCTTAAAAAATGAAATTTCAAAAGTAATTGTTGGTCAAGACGAAGTTATTGACCAGATTTTATTGGCTATTTACACGGGAGGCCATGCCTTGTTGATTGGCGTACCTGGGTTAGCAAAAACTTTGATGGTGAACACCATTGCACAAACCTTGGGGCTAGATTTTAAACGCATTCAGTTTACTCCAGATTTGATGCCAAGCGATATTTTAGGGAGCGAGGTTTTAGATCAAGACCGAAATTTTAAATTTATCAAAGGCCCAGTTTTCGCCAATATTATTTTAGCTGATGAAATTAACCGTACACCTCCAAAAACACAAGCAGCTCTTTTAGAGGCTATGCAAGAAAGAGCTGTTACCATTGCTGGGCAGCAGCATAAACTAGACCTTCCTTATTTTGTTTTGGCAACGCAGAATCCTATCGAACAAGAAGGCACCTATCCTTTACCAGAGGCCCAGCTAGATCGTTTTATGTTTGCTATCAAACTTGAATATCCATCGATTGAAGAAGAAATACAGATTGTAAAATCTACTACTTCCGATAGTTCAGTGATACTTAACACCTTGTTTAGTGCAGATGCAATTAATGAAGTACAGCGTTTGGTAAGACGTATTCCTGTGCCCGATAATGTGGTGGACTATACCGTTCGTTTGGTAAACAATACTCGTCCAAATATGGAGAATGCCTCAGAGTATGTTAAAAATTATATTGATTGGGGTGCAGGCCCTAGAGCTTCTCAAAATTTGGTGTTGGCAGCAAAAGCGCATGCTGCGATCAATGGAAAGTTTTCGCCAGACATCGAAGATGTAAAAGCGGTAGCCATTGGAATATTAAGGCATCGTATTCTCAAAAACTATAAAGCAGAGGCTGAAGGGGTCTCAGAAGAAATTATTATCGAAACACTTTTATAGCTGAGGTTAAAATAAAAGTGAGCTTCAAATTTTTACTATTCCTTAATTTTTCTTGAATACGGAATTAAAAGTTTTATACCCCCATTTCTATTTCGTAATTTTAACAACTATAATCTTCAAAACTACATAGCAGAATGGCGTTTGACATCGACATGATAAAGAAAGTTTATGCTACCATGGGAGAAAGGGTAGACATAGCAAGAAAATTGGTTGGAAAACCGCTAACCTTAGCAGAAAAAATACTGTATTCCCACCTTTGGGACGGAAATCCGGATAAAGTTTTTACTAGAGGAAAAGATTATGTTGATTTCGCTCCTGATCGTATTGCCTGTCAAGATGCAACGGCCCAAATGGCGCTTTTGCAATTTATGCAAGCTGGTAAACCAAAGGTAGCGGTGCCGACGACTGTGCATTGTGATCACTTGATTCAAGCTAAAAGTGGCGCTGCAGCTGATTTAAAGTCTGCAAACAGTACGAGTGCCGAGGTATTTGACTTCTTAGAGTCGGTATCAAACAAATATGGAATAGGTTTCTGGAAACCAGGTGCGGGAATTATACATCAAGTGGTGTTGGAAAACTACGCGTTCCCTGGAGGAATGATGATAGGAACGGATTCACATACGGTAAATGCAGGTGGATTAGGAATGGTCGCCATCGGTGTTGGTGGTGCCGATGCCGTTGATGTAATGGCAGGCATGGCATGGGAACTTAAATTTCCCAAACTTATCGGTGTAAAGTTAACGGGTACCATCTCAGGATGGACCGCACCAAAAGATGTTATTCTAAAAGTTGCAGAAATCCTTACTGTTAAAGGTGGTACCGGAGCTATTGTGGAATATTTTGGCCCTGGAGCCAAGGCTTTATCCTGTACCGGAAAAGGAACAATTTGTAATATGGGTGCAGAGATAGGGGCTACAACTTCTACTTTTGGGTATGATGAATCTATGGAACGTTATCTAAGAGCGACCGATAGAGCAGATATTGCAGATGCAGCTAACGAAGTAAAAGAGCACTTGACCGCAGATGATGAGGTATACGCAAACCCAGAACAATATTTTGATCAAGTAATAGAAATTAATCTGTCTGAGTTAGGCCCATTGTTAAACGGACCTTTTACGCCAGACCTTTCTACCGAGGTAGGAACTTCTATGACCGAAAAAGCGACTAAGAACGATTGGCCGATTCAAGTAGAGTGGGGATTAATAGGTTCTTGTACGAACTCTTCTTATGAAGATTTGTCAAGAGCTTCATCCATAGCACAGCAGGCTTTGGACAAAGGGTTGAAAATGAAAGCAGAACTGGGTATTAATCCAGGTTCTGAACAAGTGCGTTTTACAGCGGAAAGAGATGGAATTTTGGGCATTTTTGAAAAGCTCGATGCCAAGATATTTACAAATGCCTGTGGACCTTGTATTGGCCAATGGGCAAGATATAATGACCCGAAAAATGCACCTAAAAATAGTATTGTACACTCGTTTAATAGAAACTTTGCAAAACGTGCCGATGGTAATCCGAATACACACGCCTTTGTAGCCTCTCCTGAACTTACAGCTGCAATTGCAGTAGCAGGTAGATTGGACTTCAATCCGCTAGTCGATACGTTGATCAATGAGAATGGAGAGGAAGTAAAGTTTGATGAACCAACAGGTTGGGAATTGCCACCAAAAGGTTTTGATGTAGAAGATGCTGGTTTCGTTCCGCCAATGGAAGATGGTAGTGGGGTACAAGTAGTGGTTTCTCCAAGTTCGGAAAGATTGCAGTTGCTTGAACCGTTTACTCCAATGCAGCCAGAAAGTTTACAAGGGGTTAAACTGCTTATTAAGGCATTTGGTAAATGTACGACGGATCATATTTCAATGGCCGGACCATGGTTACGTTTTAGAGGGCACTTAGATAATATCGCAAATAATACCCTTATTGGGGCGGTAAACGCTTTTAATAAGAAAACAAATTTTGTTAAAAATCAATTGACCGGTGAATATGGTGCCGTTCCAGATACGCAAAGGGCTTACAAAGCAAAGGGTATCAAGTCTATCGTAGTCGGGGATCATAATTATGGCGAAGGTTCTTCACGAGAGCATGCGGCAATGCAACCAAGACATCTTGGCGTGGGTGCCGTATTGGTAAAATCGTTCGCAAGAATCCACGAAACCAATCTTAAAAAGCAAGGCATGCTTGGTTTAACATTTGCCAATGAAAATGATTACGACCTTATACAAGAAGATGATACTTTCAATTTTATAGATATTGCGGAATTTGCACCTGACAAGCCATTGACTCTAGAAGTCGTGCACAGTGATGGCAGTAAAGACACAATTATGGCAAACCATACCTATAATGATGCACAAATAAACTGGTTCAAAGAAGGTTCTGCTCTTAATGTAATTAAGAGAGAGAACGCACAGTAACTAATATTTATGGAGACTCCTGATTTTTCAGGAGTTTCTTTTTTTCAAGCAAATACATATTAATGAAAACAAGAAAAAAGACAGTACTTAATATTGTTCTAATACTCTTTATACTTTCTTTTTTTGTTACCCCTTTAGGCCATTACGGGAAATTATTTTTAAACCAACTTTTTGCATTTTCCCCACCTATTGTCGAGGAGGCAAATCGGGAAAAAATAACCAATTATTCTTGGCGGTTAAAAGACGCCGATTGGAATTTTTTCAATTTTGATAGGTCAAAAGGGAAAGTGGTTTTTATTAATTTTTGGGCTTCCTGGAGACTCCCCTCCGAGGCAGAATTAAAAAGTGTTCAGGCATTGTATGATGATTATAAAAACAAAGTGGATTTTTACATCATCACCAATGAAAATAGACCTCCCGTTAAAGAATTTATGGAGAAAAACGAATTTAGTTTCCCTGTAACCTATCTCATAATTGGCGATAAATCTTCAGTTAAAGCTCCAGAAAAACCACCTCATACATATATTATCGATAAAGATGGGTTTATTGCAGTAGATAAAGAGGGAATTGCCGATTGGAATACCAGTAAGGTAAGAACACTTTTAGACGACTTACTGGCAAAGTAGATTCATGATACTTAAAAAAGGGCAGCTTTCTGATGCAATTTTGATATTGCTGATACTGTTATTTTTGTTTACACCTTTAGGTTTTTATGCAAAAGTGCAGTTGATGCGTTTGTTTTCATTTGCCCCAAGTATTGAAAAACAGGAAACATCTCAAAAACTTACGGACTATAATTGGCAGCTTGTTGATGTTGAGGGGAATCAAAGTAATTTCAGTATCAATCGTGGTGAGGTTATTATTATAAACCATTGGGCTACTTGGTGTCCGCCTTGTATTGCGGAAATGCCCAGTCTAGTGGCCTTGCATGAGGACTATGGAGAAAAAGTGAGATTTATTTTTCTGGCGAATGATGATAGCGAAAAAGTTCGATCTTATTTAAATAAAAAAGACTACGCAATACCTGTGTTTTTTGAAAATACTCAAACCCCTACCGCACTTAAAGCATCAAGCTTACCGACCACCTATATTTTGGATAAAAAAGGAAATATTGTGCTAAAAGAAATTGGCGCGGCCGATTGGAATGCTAAGGCAGTCAAGGATTTATTGGATACTTTGCTAGTTGAGCATTAGCCTATCGCTTAAAATATTTAAAAGGAACAAAGAGCATTCCGAAGCATTCACCATCTTTTTTACCCAAGTGTTTATGATGGATTTTATGGGCACGTCTAACTCCTTTGGCGTACCAATTATTGGCATTTCTGAACATTTTAAAGCGTTGGTGAATAAAAATGTCATGAACCATAAAGTAAGCAATACCATAAGCTAGAATTCCAAAACCTAAGGGCCAACCATACCAAAATGTGGTTTCTGCACCTAGGTAAAAACAAATCATACTAACAATCGCATAAAAAATAAAAAAAGCATCGTTTCTTTCAAACCAAGAATCATGGTCTTTTTTATGGTGATCTTTATGCAAACTCCATAAAAAACCATGCATGACATACTTATGGGTAAACCAAGCCATAAACTCCATAATGGAAAAAGTACCTAGAAAAATGACGATTCCGATAATAATATTCATTTTAAACTAATTGTAATTTATAGTTAACATATGATTTTGCGAGTAGCCCAAATTTTTGGTAATTGGGCACCCTTATTCTGGTATTCTTAATTTCAAGAGGCGGTGTTTTTTGTAGTTTCTGTAGCAGCTTGTTGTAATACTTGTAGGCTGTGTAAACCCCGAATTTAGCTTCTGCCGGTAATTTTACGATTCCTGAATAACCTAATTGGAAATCTGCCCTAATCTCATCTACAATTCGTTTTTTAGAGGCCTCATCTAACTCCAATAAATTGGTGTTAGGAAAATAAGAACGTTCTAAAAGCTCATAGTCATCCTTCAAATCACGAAGAAAATTTACTTTTTGAAAGGCGGAACCTAAAGCCATTGCCGACTCCTTTAAACTTTCATATTTTTCTTGGTCGCCATTCACAAAAACACAAAGGCACATCAGACCGACCACATCGGCAGAGCCATAGATATATTCTTTATACTCTGCATTAGTTCTGTATTCTTTCTTTGCCAGATCCATTCGCATGCTTTTCATAAAAGAGGCGACTAAATGATGTGGTATACCGTATTTATGGTAGGTATGCTGAAACGAATTCAGAATAGGGTTCAGGCTAATCTTATCGGTTAAGGCTTTTTCTAATTGATCTTCAAAATCATTGAATAGAACTTCTTTATCGTAGCTATGAAAGGTATCTACAATTTCATCTGCAAAGCGCACAAAACCATAAATATTGTAAATGTCACATCGTATTGAGGTGGCAAGCATTTTAGTCGCAAGGGTAAAAGAAGTGCTGTAAGATTCGGTTACAATCTTGCTACAGCTATAAGATACATTGTCAAAAATGGTTTTCATTTTCTCTAGTGTTTGTTGATAATTAAATCGGCAACCAATTTACCAGAGATTAATGCCGGCGGTACCCCGGGGCCTGGTACAGTAAGTTGACCAGTAAAGAACAGGTTCTTTACTTTTTTACTTTTTAGGTTTGGTCTTAAGAAAGCTGTTTGCGATAACGTATTGGCCATACCATAGGCGTTTCCTTTATATGAATTGTATTCTTCGATAAAGTCGTTCACACAAAAGCTTTCCTTAAATATAATGTTATTTTTCACTTCTTGTCCAGTACGTTTTTCAAATCTATCAATGATAATATTAAAATAATTACTGCGTAACTCGGGCGTATCCTCTAGGTCTGGAGCGATGGGAATAAGGAAAAATCCTGTCTCACAATTAGTTGGAGCCATACTTTTGTCTGTAACCGAAGGAAAATTAGCATAAAATAACGGCATGCTCGGCCATTGTGGATTATCGTAAATTTCTTCGGCATGTTTTTCAAAGTCCGTATCAAAAAACAGATTGTGATGGTTTACATTGGTCAATTCTTTGTCGAAACCGACATAAAAAAGCAAAGAAGAGGGGGCATAAGTTTTTTTGTTCCAGTAGTTTTCAGAATACTGCCTAAATTTTTTATCCAAAAGGGTTTCTGAATGATGGTAGTCGGCACCGCTAATGACCCAATCACTATTGAATGTCTTGCCATTGGCTACAATACCTACTGCTTTTCCGTTGGTAACCACTATTTTTTCAACATTGGCATTGGTTTGTATTGTAACGCCAAGTTCTTCGGCCAGACTTCGCATTGCTTTTATTACTTCATACATTCCTCCTTTTGGGTGCCAAGTACCAAGGCCAAAGTCGGCAAAGTTCATAAAACTGTAAAAAGAAGGTGTTTTACTGGGTTTGGCCCCTAAAAACAATACTGGGAACTCTAACGTTGAAACCAACTTAGGGTTTTTGAATCTCTTTCTAACTTCTTGACTAATCGTCTTAAAGAATTGGTCAACACGAAGCACCGTTTCTTTGGTAACCAGTTCAAGTGGTGAGAGACCTGGTTTTAAAACTATTTTGTTTATGGCTATATCGTAATTGGTTTGTGCTTTGGAGATAAAGTTTTTAAGATGTACTGCACTTCCGGGTTCGATTCGTTCAAATTCCACACATATTTTATCCATACAATCACCTATGGTAATGGTATCATCAGCAAAGAAAATCTTGTAAGCAGGATCTAATTTATCAAGTTGGTAATAATCTGAGGTCTTTTTATCAAAGGCGGCAAAAAATTTTTCGAAAATATCTGGCATCCAATACCAACTTGGTCCCATATCAAAAGTAAAACCGTCTTTTATTAGCTGTCTTGCCCTACCGCCAACGGTAATATTTTTTTCAAATACAGATACTTTAAATCCTTCTTTGGCTAAATGGCACGCCGCAGATAGTGACGAGAAACCGGAACCGATTATCGATATAGTATTCATTTAGGGTATGACGGTGCTTAAAGAGAATTTGTTAATCGCTCTATAGAGCTGAATGTTTGAATGTAATCTGGTAAATCCACATGAGATAAATGTTGAATTTGGTGCCCGAGTATCCATAGTTTGCTATTGCCAGTATGTCTTAAATTATCGGCAAATTCAGAAATATACTTTTCTAGATTGTCTTTGTTTGGCGAGACTGTAAAGTATGAAATAAAATGAATATTCTCATAATATTTTAAGAGGTCAACAAGGCTGTCAATTGGCATACTTTGCCCTAGATATATTGATTTATAGCCTCTAAGAACGATTTCATAATTAAGATATAGCAAGCCTAATTCGTGTATTTCATTTTCGGGTAGAAACAGTGCAAATACTTTATCTTTTTTGGTGGGCTCTATAATTTGAAGCTTCTCGGTATGAATAAATATTTTCTGTTTGATTAAATGCGTGATAAAGTGTTCATGAGACGGACTAATGGTATCTGTCTGCCATAAAAGGCCGAGCTCATTCAATAAGGGTATAAAAACTTCATTAAAGATTTCCCTAAAAGAGCGTTCGTTCAATAAACTATTATACGTACTAAAAAACAGGTTCTGATCAAAATTTATCATAGCCAGTTTAAACGCATTGATAGCATGGCTTTTTTCACTGTTTTTAGCAACTATTTCACGAACAATAACTGGTATTTCATTCTCTGCGATTCTCGCAATCTTTGAGATTTTATAGCCGTTATTGTAGAGCAATGTGATGTTTAATAGCTTTTGAAGGCTTTTTAAACTGTAAGTTCTTATGTTGGTGGTTGTTCTTTCCGGATTTAATAAATTGTAACGTTTCTCCCAAATTCGTATGGTATGTGCCTTAATACCAGAAAGATTTTCCAAATCTCTAATACTGAAATGCTTCTTAACGTTGTTCATTATTTTTTAATAATCGTTAAACAAATTTACGATTAATACAATGCGAACTTCAAAAAGGGTAGTTAAAATTTTAGAATTCCTTGAATTGTCTTTTAAACAGTGGTCTAAATGGGTATTATTTTACTAAAAAATCCCTTAGTTGACCTAAGGGATTCAAGTACCCACGACTGGAGTCGAACCAGCACGTTCTTGCGAACACTACCCCCTCAAGGTAGCGTGTCTACCAATTCCACCACGTGGGTATAATTTAATAGGCTGCAAAAATAGTTAAAATCAAAATATTAGAAAGAACATTTTATCCGCATAAGCGGATTTAAACTTTTTTATCTAAGATTCGTTTACTGTTTTTGAAAAAGTCGTGGATTTAAAATTACACGGTAAACAGGGTAATCTAATCTTATTGCAAGTGGTATTTTTGTTTCGTTATTTAAAATATTAAGATGAATACTTCAAGATTAACACGAATAATATCAAAGCAAATTATAGGTCAATTAAGAATTTTATTGATTTTGGTTTCTATGCAAGTGACCGCTCAGAACGATACTATATGGTATGCAGATAACTGGAAAGTAACGGAGAAACAAGATGCCAAATTTTATCGAATTCCCGTGGAAGAAAAGAACGGTCTTTTTCTCATGCAAGATTTTTACATAAGTGGTAACAAGCAAATGGTCGGTACCTCAAAACGCCCTAATGTTGATGTTTGGCAGGGTAAGGTGACTTGGTATAATGAGGACGGTACCATATATCAACAAGGAAATTATATCGACAATAAATTGGAAGGAGAGTTTATCACTTTTTTAGGCGATAAAAAGTTAAAGGCCATTTATAAGAATGGACGTTTTTTGTCCGGTAAGCAAAATGTTGATTTTTCTTCGGGCAAGTATTACAAAGAGCTAAAAAAGGATACTTTAATTGAAATCACGTACTCAAATGGACTAAAAGGTAGGCGTACAGAGCGTTTTTCGGTAAAAGATGCAACCTATTACAGCGCAGTGTATGCAAAACATTTTGATAAAAACGGAGACTTAATTACCGAGGTAAGTTATGATAACGGAAGCCCTGTAGAGGGAGGAGAGGTTTATTTTTACTCAGGTACCGACAGCATCAATACCATTAGCTATTACAAAAACAGTAAATTTTTAGGAACTACATTTTATGACCGAAAGGGCCAGGTTAGAGAAAAATTTTATTTAGAGCCAGAATACAAATCGGTTTATTTCTCAAAAAACGGTAAAAAACTTGATAGCATCATTTATGAAGTTAAAGACGGAAGGTTATCGCCCTACAACGGAAAAAAATATTATTACAAGAGCAATAAAGAAAACAACGAAATCATAGAGATTACCAGTATTTACAATTACACAAACGGTAGCTTGGGATGGACGAAAGTTTTTGAGGAGAATAAGCTTTTCTCATATACCCTTTACAACGATAAAAATGCCACTGATAAAATTATATATTACGACAAAAAAGGAGCGCCTAAAGATTCTCTTTTGTATAAAAACTATGTGCCTTTCAATGGTACGGAGTATACAAAGGGCTATGGAATAAGAAAATATGAAGATGGTAAGGTAGTAGAGGAGACCATAAAATATCGAAATATTGATAAAGTCTTCAAATACAGAAAGGGACTATTAGAAACTTTTTATGATAAAGAAGGAAACCAGATTGCCGTAATGAGGCTAAAAAAAGATAACTATTATGCATTAGAAGAAGGCACACAGCTTACAATAGATTATTTAGATAGAATTACCTCTGAAATTACATATAAGAACGATAAGAAGGTAAAAGAAGCCTACATCAGTTATGCAAGAGAAAGTGATCTTGGTTATCGAGAAGAGACTTTTTTTGATACTGATGGATACAGTTATATAAAGAAAATCAAATATTATGCAAATGGTCAAAAGCAGTCAGAAATCGATTATAATAGATATACTGAAAAATTTGGCAAGTATTATGATAAAGATGGCTCGCTTTTAGGTAGTTACGACTATGAGAGCAAAGATGGAAAACTGTATGAATTTTTCTATCATTCTGACCAAGTGCAAAAAATGGCGGAATGGAACGATGGCAAATTGGTTCGTCTACTTCGTTATGAAGATGAATATATAAGAGGAAGTCAAGACAAAAGATATTTACTTTTAGAGGATATAGACGTTACAAAAGAGGCTCTTATCTATGCAAGGGACGGAAGTTTGTTATCAAAGTTGACCTATAAAAATGGAGAACCTTTTGAAGGTACTTTTTATGATTATCAAACAAGAACAAGGGTTACCTATCAGAACGGAAAACGCAATGGAAAGTACGAAAAGTTCGATTATGGAACCCATGTAATAGAGTCTGGCAATTACACAGCAGGTTTAAAAGAAGGAAAATTCACTTTTTATAATTTTTCCGGTATCCTTACCCATTTTATCAATTACAGTAAAGATAAAAGAGAAGGTGAAGCAACATATTTCAATGCAGATGGCACGGTTGCTTCTACAATGAATTTTGAGAATGATTTGCCTTATGATGGAAAACAAATTATTAGGGATTATGGTGGTGCTATTACCGAGGTTTATGCAAAGGGGAAGTTAGTGAGTAAACTTCAAGAGAATAAGACGGGTGATATTTATACTGTTTATAGCGGTGATGATGAAGAGCACGTAACGGTTTATTACCCTTCAACCCAAGTGAAGAAGTATGATTTTACCACAAAGAGAAGTGTGTTAAACGGAGAGGTAACCCGATTTGACGCTAATGGAAAAGCAATGCATACCGCAAATTTTGTTGATGGAAAATTTAAAAGTGGAGAAATTTGGGTGTTGCCAAATTCGTATGATCAAAAAGATCTAGAAAAGATTGTCTGTAAAAAAACGGATGCCTTGTATGAAGTTGGCTTTATTTCAAAATCAGGTGATGAAGTCTTTAAGGCAAAAGAAATCGCTCAAGTCGGTATTCAATCACATATTGAGAAACTTAATCTAGGTCTTACTTATATCAATTATCAGAATTTATATTAAAAATATCAACTTGTTTAAAAGCCTAAAACGCCATCTATTGCAGATGGCGTTTTTTTATGTTTATTAATTACTTTCATAGATTTTTATTCTGCCTTGCTCCGATGTTTAGTAAGCAGGGGTTTAATTTTAATTATTAAGTGTTTAATTGAGAATTGAAAATTATAATACGCACCAGAAATAACCAGGTCATTAAATATTTAAAGTAATTTTCATTCCTTTTTGAATAGCCATTCTACGCTCTTGATTTAAAAAAACAGATGATTTTTATTATAGTAAGAATGACAATCTCTTTACCTGTTACTGAATTCCAATTAGTAATGCTTTTGTTATTTAAAATGAAGTCTTACTGAATAGAAGCTATCTGTCTTCAATATTCCTTTATTTCTTAAAAGAGAGACATTGATTGTTGTTTTCGCCGCAATTGTAGTGTTTTTCAAAAGACTTACTCTTTGGCACAAGCCTGTATGTTTTTAAATGCAATAGATAACAGGGCTTGTTTAGGCAAATAATTCCCGTTGGTTCATTTCTCCCATCTTAACTTTAAAGAACAAAAAACCGGCCCAAAGCTATGCTTATAGACCGGTTACCCAACCAACTAACCAAATGTTTATTCCATTTTATAGGTTACATAAATCGTAATATATTCTTGATAGGTATTACCGTAGCTATTCCATAATTCCATCTGGGTGTTGGTGTCCGAGATAGAAACGATATCACCTAATTTTTTGCCGGCTACTTTACATACACCAGCGGCATTTTGTTTGGCATTTTCTAAGGCGGTTTCTAAAAGAGCTTCTTTTTTCTCTTTGGTAATTACTCCTTTAAATTGATACTGCACAGAAACCCCGGTCATTTTAACTTTAGCCAGACTTTTGATTTTCTCTTCCGAGTCGGTCTCTAATTCTAGTATCGTGCCGTCTCTTTGATAGCCGTAGGCTAGAAAATCCATTTGCTTCTCGGTAAACTCATTGGAATCCAAACCATGAATTTTAAGCTCTTTAAAATACTTGTCCTTTAATTCATCTAGACTTTTACATGTTGGGTCTGAGTAATACAACTGTTCCATATTTAGCGATACTCTTGCCCTATAAAGGGCAGTAGTTCTTTCAACTGGTGTTCTACCCGAAACGGAAACTGTATTTTTTTCAGCGCTTTGCAGCTGTGCAGTGCACCAAAATGAGCACAAAAGCACAATAAACAGTCCAATTTTCTTCATCTTTTTCTTTATTAGAATTAGGCAATAGTGAATAAGAAGGATGCTACGATCATCCAAACACCTACTATTATCCCTAAAATGCCAAGCTTTCCTTGTTTTGGTGCAATTTTGCTTCTAATTTCGGCTGCTTTCTCTTTGGCCTTTTCATTCTTTCCTAAGAAAAGTTTGTTCATTAAACCAAAACCAAGCATAAATCCAAGCGTCGCTTCAACGATACTGCCAGCTAATAGGGTAATCCACCAAATTGGGGCAGATGTTAACCATCCAATATTCAAGATGCTCGTTACAATACCCCAAACACCCCAAAAACAGAATACTAAACCTATCCATCCTTGATAAGGCTCAATTTTTTCTAATAATTCTTTGGCGTTGGGTTTTTTAGACAATACTAATGAAGGCACTGCTATAATGCTCAGAAGTACAAGGGTGATTCCATAAATCATAATACTAAAGGTTTTAAATTGTTTATGAAGCAAATTTGCGCACATAACGACCTTAAAACAGCCCTAGTTGTAGTAGAAATGACATCCCTGAAAACAGGGTGGTAAGAACAAAATGACTAGAATTGGTGTTCTTATTTGCTTGGAGTTATTCTTCTAGCAATCCAAGTTTTATGGCATATCTAGTCAATCCGGCAAGGTTTCTAACATCAAGCTTAGAAATAAGGTTTTTCCGATAACTTTCAATAGTATGTTTACTCAAGAATAGCTTGTCGGCTATTTCTTGCGTGGTATATTCTTCCGCAATTAGTTTTAGCACCTCTTTTTCCCTTTTTGATAGTGATTCGATAAGTGATTGTTCGTTAGAGAACATTCCTTTTAAATACACATCCTTAATACTTTGAGAGAAATATTTATCACCTTTTAATATACTTTCAATGGCCTCAAGTAATTCGTCTTTTTCTGCATTTTTGGGTACATAGCCATCTACATTATCCTTGGTAAGCGTTTGTACTGTCATCGAATCATGCAACATGCTTACTACTAAAGTTTTTGTTTTGGGGTGCTTTACTTTGATATGCTGGTTAAGCGCTATGCCATTTAAATCTGGCATATTAACGTCGGTTATGACCAGATCTATAGGTTCTTCAGCATTATTGATATCTAAATATTTAGCAACATTTTTTCCGCTATTGGCCGTTAAAATAATATCGTATTCTTTTTTAGCGCTGAGTATACTTAAAAGACCATCTAAAAACATTTTGTGATCGTCTGCAATAATTAATCTGTACTTTTTCACTTTACGAATCTTTTAAAGGTATTTCTATAGTCACTACGGTTCCTCGATTTGGTGTACTATCTAACATTAACCTAGCATTCAAGTTATGTAATCTATTTTCAATATTTTTTAGCCCTATACCTTTTCTTAAATTTTCCAACTCAAAACCTTTGCCATCATCTTCAAAAATCAATTGAAACAATCCGTCGTGAATGTTAAGGTGAGCTTCAACACTGTTTGCCTCTGCATGTTTAATGGTATTGGTAAACAGCTCTTGTATGATCTGATATAATTCAACTTTTAGCTTTGGCTCTAAATCATTTACCGTTTCTTTTGGATGGGCGGAAAAACTAATTTCAATCTCCGAATTCTTTTCGAGCTGATTTATATAGTTTTCCAATAAGGAAATAAATGCATTTTGATTAAATTTTTTAGGCACCAAATCATGAGAGATATCCCGCACCAGTTCGTAAGTATCGTTGACCTGAGCCATAACTTCTTTTTGAAATTTGGTGTCTTCTTTCAAATTGGCCAATTGTAGTTTAATACCGGCTAAATTACCACCGATACTATCATGAAGTTGTTTCGCTATTCTATAGCGCTCTTCTTGCTGGGCATCTAAAGAGGCACGGGCAAGTTCCAATTCTTGAGAACTTAAAAGTGAAGCGATTTTTTGAGAATTCAACTCTTCTTGTTGTTGGTTTAGCTGACTTTGGGTCTGCAATTTTTGATAATAAACAAAAAGAAGCGCTATTATAGGCACCAATAGTACCAAAAAGCCATATAAAAAAGCCTTTTTAATGGTTTTTTGACGTTCAATTTCGCTTTGCTTGGCCAATTGTTCTTCTTTGAGTTCGTAGATCTGATTTTCTTTCTGTAGGGTTTGATACTTTATTTCTATTTCTTTTATAGCCTTGCTATTCTGCTGTTCTAAAATTTGATTGGATACCCTTAGGTATTGCGTCATCAAATTATAGGCATTCTCGAAGTCCCCTTTTTTCTGATAGGTAATACGTAGACTATTGATTATCTTTTTTTGAAGCTCAAGTCGATTCCATTGCATGGCATTGGCGTAGGCCATTGAGAGCGCCATTTCGGCCATTTGAAACTGTTCTAATTTAGTACATACCTTGCCATAGTCAAGCACAGCTTCGGTATAAATATCAAAATATTTTTGATCGAGGGCATCGGCCATGGTGTTTTCAAAAAAGGTAAAGGCATGGTCGTTCTTATTTTCCATCGCCGCCAATCTACCAAAACTTAGATTTACCCAAAGTTTTAATCTAGGGGAATCCATATCCGACAGAATAGTTTTGGTTGACTCAAAATATTTTTTAGCCAAGCCAATATCTTCTCTTTGAAGGGTTATCGTACCCAAATAGAAATTAGACCTGGCTCTAATGGTATTATCAGTGCTGTTTTGTAGTAATTCGGAAAAGATGACCTTGGCTTCTTCATAAGAACCTTTTTGCACATAGGTTTCCGCGAGTCCCATTTTTAGATTTATGTGCTCTTTTTCGTATTCTGAGAAATTTGTTTGTGACGTACCTTCGATATATGCTTTTAGTGCTTCATCAAGAAGGCCATTTAGATAATTGCCTTTGCCCAATAACAATTGCCCCCGAGCTTTATTTAGTTGAATATTTTTTAATTCTTTGCTTTTTAATGAGACCAGGCCGTTAATAAGATTTCCATAATATATCGTTGAATCTCCGTTGCCATGTTTTTGATGTTCATTTCCGATATGGTACAAAAGATTTGCTCTCTCATTAGTTTCTGAGGTATTCATCAAAGCTTTGTAGAGCGAATCATTTATTACGTCAGGGGTATGCCCATAGGCCTGAAAGCGAACACTTTCTTGAGCGTTTGTAATAAAATGAAAGAGTATGGTTGCAGCAATGGCGCAGACGATACTTCTATTTCCTTGGACGATTATCAAATTATACAAAATAAGGGAATAAAAGTAAGATATTTAAATATGGAAGTACTCCCTGTTTTCCGTGAGAGCCATACTTAAGATAGCTTTCTAAAAAGAAAAATGTTGTAATCGAATAAATACGGGTTGAAATAATACGTTATTCACGTAGTCCAAAATGGTTAGTTAAGGGAGTTATGTTGGACTTTTTCGATATAAAACCCAGTATTTTCAAGTAACTGTTTTACATTATACCAAAATACCTTTGTGGTGAAAAATTTTGAAGGATTAGGGCTCGTTAAAGTATTCAGTTCTTCGATATTAAACTTGCTTTTTTCAACATTTTGCTCTTGACTAAGGTCCGTGAAACCCATGGTCCATTCTGAAAAAAATCGTTCTTGACAGGGGCTTTCGTTTAATACCTCTACATTTTCGTGCCTAATGTCGTCATCGATATTATGGAATAACTCTTTGACATCCGTTTTATCACCTTCAATAAGTTGTACAAAGTAACCGCTTCGATATACAAGACACCCGGTTATATTTTTTTGCTGATTATTTTTCCTTGAAGTATCGACTAATTCTCTGATATCTTCTAAAGATATATCGCTCATAGCCTCTGAGCAGCAGGTAAGTTGGTAAACATAAATTATTCCTTGTACAGTAAAAATGTAAGAAAAGTATTATATTTTGAAAAATTCTTAGAATGGATTATTTTTAAAGATTAACTGTTGCAATTCTAAATTGAAGTCCACAAAAAAACCTCCAACTAGTGTAACTAATTGAAGGTTATGTGACCTGACTGGGGCTCGAACCCAGGACCCTCTCCTTAAAAGGGAGATGCTCTACCAACTGAGCTATCAGGTCATTTCGCTTTTTATGTTTTGACTATTGCCCTAAAGCGGCTGCAAATATAATATCAATAATTTCATTTTTCAACCTGAATTAATAATAAATTTGTCTTTTTTTTTAATAAGTGTTCAAATAGTAGAAATGAAGGTTGTTTTAGTGGGTTATATGGCCAGTGGAAAATCGACAATAGGTAAAGAACTGGCGAATACTTTAAGAATTGACTTCGTTGATTTAGATAAAGCAATAGCTGAAGAGGCAGGGCTTTCAATTACTGAGCTATTTAAGAAGAAAGGAGAGCTTTTTTTTAGAAAAACCGAAGCACTTGTCTTGGAAAAGTTGCTTCATAGTAATAAAAGTTTTGTCCTTGCTACAGGAGGAGGTACACCTTGCTACGGAAATAACATGAAAATTATTACTGAAAATGCCTCAACTTCCGTTTACTTAAAGTTATCAATACCATCATTACTTGATAGAATTAGTAAAGAAAAGGAAACAAGACCATTGGTCGCAGGTATCGCGAACGATGATTTACCTGAATTTGTAGGCAAGCACCTTTTTGAAAGAAGTATGCACTACCAAAAGGCGGATAGTATTGTTACCTGTGAAGCTAAAACAGTGAATGAAGTAGTAGAAGAAATTAAAGAAGTACTAGGCTAAATAGACCAAATCATTTTTGGCCTTAAACTCTACTTTAATATGCTCGTTTAGTGAAGTGGATAGTGAAATACCTTTATAATCAGCTTTTACAGGATATTTTTTATGATTTCTATTCACTAGAACTGCTGTTTTCAACTGTTTCAAAGGAGTCTTTAAAAAATGATGTACTCCATAAATCAGGGTTGTTCCTGAGTTTAAAACATCATCTATAAGCACTATAGATTTGTTTTGATATTCGCTTTCATTCAGCGAAGTAGTAACCCCGCTCTCTAAAGGATTTTTCTTATTCATAGAAACTTTACAGAGCACGATATCTGCTTGCGTAATCTTTTCAAGTACTGATTTTATCTTCTTTGCAAAACTGAGACCACCACCATCGATACCAGCAATAATCAGTTCCGTTTCATCTACATTTGCCTCATATATTTGGTAGGCAATTCGTTTTATTTTATGTTGAATCTGTTTGTGTGTAAGAATTTTATCTATCATAGCGCCATGTTTCTTTCCAAAGATAAAGAATAGACTTATTCCGATTCGTCTAAATAGTCATCGATGTTTCTCCTATCTTTTTTTGTTGGGCGACCAGCACCCTTTTTTCTATAGTAATCCTTAGAAAATTTTAATAATTCATTGTGCTCAAATGCCTCTTTGGGTGTGGTGTCTTTTCTATACATATCTACCAACTTGGCCCCAACCCTACTTTCAGGTATATCCAATACCTCTAAACGGTAATCGATTTGATTTTTGCGCACAATTATTTTATCAGTGGGGTAAACCTCTTTTGAGGGTTTTATAACTTGATCGTTGACCCTAACGTGCCCTTTTTTACAGGCCGTGGTGGCTATGTTTCTAGTTTTAAAATAGCGTACGCTCCATAAATACTTATCAATACGCATAGATAATGCTAATCTTTGTTAAGGTAAAGAACAAAAATAGCTGAAAATCGTATCTTGCGCCTTCAATAAAAAAATGAAAATGAAAAGAATTTTAAGTGTTCTAGGCATCGCACTTTTGTTTATGTCCTGCGGGAATGATGATGAAAATAATATTCAAGCCGTACCACCACGTTTGTTAAGTGAAGTAGAACCTGAGAATAGAGCGGAAATCATTTCATTTCTTAAAACTCATTTTTATAACTATGAAGAGTTTCAAAATCCTCCAGCAAATTTTGATTTCAAAATTAAGTTGGATACGATTGCTGGAGATAATGCTGATAAAACTCCATTGATACAACAGGTAGATTCTGCTATTATTGACGTATCTGCACTTGAATTTGCTCTAAGTGATGGAGAAGAAAATATCCCTCATCAATATTATTATTTGCAGGCTCGGGCAGGGGTTGATACCAGAGATAATCCGTCTGTAGCGGATTCTGTCTTTGTACGTTATGAAGGTAAACTGCTAGACAGATCGTCGTTCGATGGCTCCACCGTTAGTCCAGTTTGGTTTGATTTGTCTAGAATTCAAGCTCCACTTCAAGGTTTTAGGGGTTTCTCTGAGGGAATGGTCAATTTCAAACCTGGCGGAGATGCTATTATTAACCCAGACGGAACTTTCGCCGTTGAAGATTATGGGATAGGAATGATGATTTTTCCTTCTGGTTTAGGTGGTTTTAATTCCGTTAGTGGAGGAATTCCGCAGTATAGTCCGCTTATTTTTCAAATAGATCTTTTCACCATTAATAAGACAGACCATGATGGAGATGGTATACCATCAATTGATGAAGACCTGAACGGAAATGGATATCTTTATGATGATAATACCGACGAACAAGCTGAAATAGATGCAGGACTTCGTTCTTTCACGGTTAATTTTTTAGATCCTGATGATGATGATGATGGGGTTTCTACCAGAGAGGAAATATCTGATGCCGATGGAAATATTATATTTCCTTATCCAAGTACTGGTGGAGTACCAGATTATTTGAATCCTGATGTGCAACGAACTTCTGACGATAATTAATAAAATAAAAAAGCCTCGATTACTTATCGAGGCTTTTTTATTTAAACAATATGAAGTTGTATTTATATCTTCAGGGAAAAGCTTAAAATAAGTTGATCCGGTCGGGTATCTACTCTATCTTCTCCTAATTCAGTAATATTATTGTTGATAAAATTAATTTCGTTTTCACTAAAACCACGTTCGTAGCGTAAATCAATTCCAAACTTGCCTAGGTTTACTCCGGCACCAATATTAAGTCCTACTGAAAAATCGTTCTCAATATCATCAATAGTAATACCGTCAAATTTTGTGTTTAGTATATACTGAAAAGAAGGCCCTGCAAAAACATGAAGTGGGCCAATTACTTTTGCACCCAGTAATACCGGTACATCCAACTTTTGAATTTTTAAATCACCTTCGTCATAGCCAGATTTAGTACTTGTGTAAACCAGTTCTGGTCTTAAGTAGATTCGGTTACCAAGTTTACCGTAAAAACCGACATGGTATCCGGCGTTTCGATCAGGGTTTTCAAAAGCCTGCTCAGCTGACTTAAAATAATCACCGTTACCGTTGTAATTGAGTCCAGCTTTAATACCAAATCCTGAACCGCTTTGTGCGAAGGCACTTGCACTAAAAAGAGCAACTACCACAATCATAAGTGTTTTTTTCATTTTGTTCCGTTTTTTAATTATGCGAAAAGAGGTATCAAAGACGATACCAAACTCGATAATCGAGATTTAATTTGCCCAGTGTTTCATCTATTGTTCTTGATTTTTTCAATAATCAAAAAATTTTAGGATTACTAAGAGGGTAAACTATTTTCTTTTCATCACTTTTAAAACGGCGGCCTCAATGGCTTTATTGTTTAGGCCATATTTTTCCATTAATTGTTCTGGGGTTCCACTTTCGCCAAAAGTATCTTGGGTGGCGATAAACTCTTGTGGGGTAGGGTGGTGTGAGGCAAGGGTTCTTGCAACACTTTCTCCCAGTCCGCCAAGATAATTATGCTCTTCAGCAGACACCACACAGCCCGTCTTTTTCACAGACTTAATGATTGCTTCCTCATCCAATGGCTTTATGGTATGTATGTTTATAACCTCAGCAGATATACCTTGATTCTCTAAAGCTTCCGCCGCAATTAAAGATTCCCATACCAGATGACCGGTGGCGATAATGGTAACATCTGTTCCTTCGGTAAGATGTAATGCCTTCCCAATTTCAAATTTTTGGTCCACGGGCGTAAAGTTGGCCACCTTCGGTCTCCCAAAGCGTAGGTAAACAGGGCCATGAAGTTCGGCAATGGCTAAAGTAGCAGCCTTGGTTTGATTGAAATCACATGGATTTATAACAGTCATGCCAGGTAACATCTTCATCAAGCCAATATCCTCTAGAATCTGATGCGTAGCCCCATCTTCACCTAAAGTTATGCCTGCATGAGAGGCACAGATTTTTACGTTTTTATCTGAGTAGGCTATAGATTGTCGAATTTGGTCATAAACACGACCGGTTGAAAAGTTGGCAAAAGTACCGGTGAAAGGTATTTTGCCACCAATAGTTAAGCCAGCGGCAATGCCCATCATATTAGCCTCGGCGATACCAACCTGAAAAAAGCGCTCAGGATTTTCATCAATAAAGGTTTGAATCTTTAAAGAGCCTACTAAATCTGCACATAATGCAACAACATTAGGGTTGGTTCTGCCTAATTCGGTCATTCCATCACCATAACCACTTCTCGTATCTTTTTTTCCTTGATCTGTATATTTTGTCATCTTGTTGCTTAAAAAATTAATAGTCCCCTAAGGTTTCAGGATTTTGTGCCAATGCAGTTGCTAACTGTTCATCATTAGGGGCTTTTCCATGCCATGCATGGGTATGCATCATAAAGTCTACACCATTGCCCATCATAGTGGTCATGACGATACAGACCGGCTTTCCTTTTCCAGTTCTGCTTTTGGCTTCGTTTAGACCTGCTATTATCTGTTCGAGGTCGTTTCCATTTCCAACTTCCACAACATCCCATCCAAAGACACGAAACTTTTCAGCTACGTTACCTAGCGGCAAAACATCATCGGTCGACCCATCTATCTGTTGACCGTTTAAGTCGATTGTAGCAATGTAATTATCTACTTTATTGCCCGCGGCGTACATGATGGCTTCCCAATTCTGTCCTTCCTGAAGTTCACCATCGCCATGAAGGCTATAAATAAGTTTGTTATCACCATTTAATTTTTTGGCCTGTGCCGCACCTATTGCTACGGACATACCTTGACCTAATGAACCAGAAGCTATTCTTACGCCTGGTAAGCCCTCATGCGTTGTAGGATGCCCCTGTAAACGAGAATTAATGAGCCTAAACGTATTTAATTCATCAACAGAAAAATATCCTCTTCTAGCCAACACACTGTAATAGACCGGTGAGATATGTCCGTTGGAAAGAAAGAACAGGTCTTCGTCTTTTCCATCCATATCAAAACCATCTTTTAACTCCATTACCTCATTGTATAGGGCAACAAAAAATTCGGTACAACCGAGTGAACCTCCCGGATGTCCGGAGTTTACTTTATGCACCATTCTCAAAATATCTCTTCTAACTTGAACCACAAGGTCTTGCAGTTCTTCCAAATTTGCCATTGGTCAATTGTTTAAATATACTTTCAAAAGTAAGGGCATATATGCTGTAATACAAGGGCATACTCCGATTCTTTTAACAAAGCTTTTAACAAGCTGTGAACTTTATTTTTTTGTTAAGTATTTACTCTAGGTCAGATGCCTATATTTGTCAATTAAATTTCGCTTTTGCAGTTTAAATTATTACATAAAGATTCGGGGAGTAAGGCTAGAGCGGGGGAGTTGCTTACGGATAGAGGTAAGATAGAAACCCCAATTTTTATGCCCGTTGGCACAGTGGCTTCGGTAAAAGGGGTTCATCAGAGAGAACTACGGGAAGAGATAAACCCTGATGTTATTTTAGGAAATACGTACCACTTGTATTTACGACCAGGAATGGAAATTCTAGAACAAGCTGGCGGATTGCATAAATTCATGGGTTGGGATAGAAATATTTTAACAGACAGCGGAGGCTATCAAGTTTATTCTCTCTCTGGAAATCGAAAAATTAAAGAGGAAGGGGTTAAATTCAAGTCGCATATAGATGGTTCTAGCCATTTTTTTTCTCCAGAAAGTGTGATGGAAGTGCAAAGGACAATTGGTGCCGACATTATTATGGCCTTTGATGAATGTACACCATACCCTTGCGATTACAATTATGCCAAGCGCTCTATGCATATGACACACCGTTGGTTAGATAGATGTATTGCCCACTTAGACAAAGTGCCTTTTAAATACGGGCATTCACAGTCTTTTTTTCCAATTGTTCAGGGCTCTACATATAAAGATTTAAGAAAACAGTCTGCAGAATATATTGCATCTGTTGGGGCCGAGGGTAATGCTATTGGAGGTTTATCGGTTGGTGAACCTGCCGATGAAATGTATGAAATGTCAGAAATCGTATGTGATATTCTACCTGAGGATAAACCAAGATATTTAATGGGGGTTGGTACACCTTTAAATATTTTAGAGAATATAGCTTTAGGTGTAGATATGTTCGACTGCGTTATGCCTACCCGAAATGCAAGAAATGGTATGCTCTTTACAGCTCATGGTACCATCAATATCAAGAACAAAAAATGGGAGAACGATTTTTCGGCTATAGATGAAATGGGAATCACTTTTGTAGATACGGAGTATTCAAAAGCTTATTTAAGACATCTTTTTGCTGCAAACGAATATTTAGGAAAACAGATTGCAACGATTCACAATTTAGGTTTTTACCTTTGGCTTGTTCGCACGGCTAGAGAGAAAATAGTTGCTGGGCAATTCTATGAATGGAAAACAATGATGGTAAAACAAATGGATAAAAGACTATAATGCTTACCATTCTTGATAAGTACATATTAAAACGCTACCTAATTACCTTTTTAGGAATGCTATTACTATTTGTGCCTATTGGAATTATGGCCAATCTAGCAGAGAAAATAGGTAAAATTATAGATAATGAAGCTCCGTTAAGCGAAGTTATTATGTTCTACGGCAATTTTACTTTAGTTATCGGCAATCTTCTTTTACCCATTTTTCTTTTTCTATCTATTATCTTTTTTACATCAAAATTAGCCAGTAACACCGAAATTGTAGCTATTTTGAGCTCTGGGGTTTCGTATTGGCGTTTTTTAAGACCCTATATGATTGGCGCTAGTTTGGTGGCAATTCTCATCTTTTTTATGGGAATGTTCATAGTGCCCAATGCGAGTATTGGATATAATGAGTTCGAATATAAATACTTTAAAAAGGGCAGGCAGGTACAACAAACTACGAATATCTTTAACCAGCTCAACGACCAAGACCTTATTTATGTAAGCAGTTTTGACCCAGATAGACAGATAGGGTATAATTTCACCTACGAACACTTTGATGAAAATGAGGTTTTAGATTATAAAATTTCTGCGGCAAATATCAGATGGGTAGAAAAAGATAGCTTATATCGATTAACCAACTATCGAAAGCGAAAGGTCAGAGATGGTAAAGAATTGATTGAAACCAAAAGACGTTTAGATACCATCTTCAGCTTTCAAATAGACGACCTAACACCGGTATCCTATGTAGCCGATACCAAAAACCTCTTTGAATTAAATGATTTTATTGAAGAGCAGCGAAAAAAAGGTGCATCAAATATAAATTCATATGTACTGGTCAAATACAAAAGATGGGCATTGCCAGTCGCGGCCTTTGTACTTACGATTATAGCTGTGGCCGTTTCTTCAGTAAAACGCAGGGGCGGCATGGGTGTGAACCTGGCTTTTGGTATTGGGGTAGCTTTTATTTATATATTTTTTGATAAAGTCTTTGGAACCTTAGCAGAACAATCAGGTTTTTCTCCGCTTTTGGCGGTAGTATTACCAAATTTGATTTTTGGTATTGTAGGGCTCTATCTTTTACAGAAAGCAAAAAGATAATGCTTAACAATGCTATTTGTTACAAATTTTATTGAAAGCTTTATATTTGTTAATTATACCAACAACAACTAATTTTTTATGGAGTATTTGGAATTTGAACTTCCCATTAAAGAACTTGAAGAGCAACTTCAAAAATGCATGGTTATTGGGGAAGAAAGCGAGGTAGACGTTACTGAAACCTGTCAGCAAATTGAAAAAAAATTAGCGGAAACCCGAAAAGATATCTACAAGAATTTGACGGCTTGGCAAAGGGTTCAACTATCCAGACACCCTAACAGACCGTATACCCTAGACTATATTAACGCCATTTGTGGAGATACCTTTCTCGAATTACACGGTGATAGAAATGTAAAAGATGACAAGGCGATGATTGGTGGTTTGGGTAAAATTGGAGATCAGAGTTACATGTTTATCGGTCAGCAAAAGGGCTACAATACCAAGACACGTCAATACCGAAACTTTGGTATGGCGAATCCCGAAGGCTATAGAAAAGCGCTTCGTTTAATGAAATCTGCCGAGAAGTTCAATATTCCTGTCGTTTGTTTTATTGATACTCCAGGTGCTTATCCAGGTATTGAGGCAGAAGAACGCGGTCAAGGAGAAGCAATTGCCAGAAACATTTTGGAAATGACTAGGCTCAAGGTGCCCATTATTGTTGTCATTATTGGTGAGGGCGCTTCGGGTGGTGCATTAGGTATTGGAGTAGGTGATAAGGTATTGATGTTAGAGAATACATGGTACTCTGTGATTTCTCCCGAGTCTTGTTCTTCTATACTTTGGAGAAGCTGGGAGTATAAAGAACAAGCTGCAGAAGCATTGAAGTTAACGGCTAATGACATGAAAAAGCTGAAACTAATAGATGAAATTGTCAGAGAACCGATTGGTGGTGCCCACAGTAATAGGGATAAAACATTTACCACGGTCAAAAACAAAATAGCTACCCATTTTGAGGAGCTTAAAAAGTTATCACCAAAGGAATTGGTGAAAACTCGAATGGATAAATATGCCAATATGGGCGTATTTAATGGATAAGCCTGATGTTTTCGTTTTTGTAAAAAAGTAAGCTGTCATACTTTTCTGATTTCCTACGGTTATTAACAGTTTTTTTTAGTTATCAACACTACTTTTGTTGAACACCTGTGAACATCAGAGGTGTAAAATTCAAAGTTAACTAAAGGTTAATTCCATACTTTCGCACTCATGGACAAACCAAACCCAATAGTAGGTCGTAAAATTGACAAATCCACGATCATCAGTTTAGAACGCGGTAAAATTCCGCCTCAAGCAGTTGATTTAGAGGAGGTTGTGTTAGGCGCCATGATGATTGATAAAAAAGGTGTCGATGAGGTAATTGATATTTTGCATCCAAGTGTTTTTTATAAGGATGCACATCGATTTATCTACGAAGCTATTTTTAAATTGTTCGAATCCTCTGAACCGGTAGATTTATTAACCGTTTCTTCGCAATTAAAGAAAGATGGTCATTTAGAGGCAGTTGGAGGAGATTTTTACCTTATAAAACTGACACAGAAAGTAGCTTCTTCGGCACATATTGAGTTCCATGCACGTATTATACTTCAAAAATACATTCAGCGTAGTTTGATTAAAATTTCAAACGAAGTTATCGAAGATGCCTATAGTGAATCGACGGATGTTTTTGATTTGCTTGATAACGCAGAAGCAAAATTGTATGAAGTCACCCAAGGAAATTTAAAGCGCTCTGCGGAGACCGCTCAAAATCTGGTAATTCAAGCAAAAAAGCGTATCGAAGAAATTGCCAATAAAGAAGGAATGAGTGGTATTGCCACTGGTTTTGATAAGTTGGATAAGCTGACTTCGGGCTGGCAACCAAGTGATTTAATCATTGTAGCCGCAAGACCAGGTATGGGTAAAACTGCACTTACCTTATCCATGGCAAGAAATATTGCCGTAGATTTTAATCAAGGAGTAGCTTTTTTCTCTTGTGAAATGTCTTCGGTACAATTGATCACCAGACTCATTTCTTCGGAAACAGGACTTTCATCTGAAAAACTACGTACCGGAAAGTTGGAAAAGCACGAATGGGAGCAGCTCAATGTCAAGGTAAAAGCTTTAGAAAAAGCACCATTGTTTATTGATGATACCCCGTCACTATCTATTTTTGATTTAAGAGCGAAAGCAAGGCGATTAAAGTCTCAACATGATATTCAAATTATAATTATTGATTATTTACAGTTGATGACCGCTGGGGGCTCTCAAAAAGGTGGTAATAGGGAGCAAGAAATTTCTACAATTTCTCGGAACCTTAAAGCTTTGGCGAAAGAATTGAATGTCCCCGTAATTGCATTATCGCAGTTATCCAGGGCGGTGGAGACTCGCGGAGGTAGTAAAAGACCCTTGTTATCAGATTTAAGGGAATCTGGAGCTATCGAGCAAGATGCAGATATTGTATCGTTTATTTATAGACCAGAATACTATAAGATTGATGAATGGGATGATGAAGAGCGTACGCCAACACAAGGCCAAGGTGAGTTGATTGTGGCAAAACACCGTAATGGCGGATTAGAGAATATTAGGTTAAAGTTTATCGGAAATCTAGGTAAGTTTGATAACTTAGATGACTTTGATTCTCCATTTGAGTTTCAATCTAAGATGAACGAAAATGATGAAAATCCGTTTGCAACACCAAATCTCCCGAGTACAGATGAAGCTTTCGGAAGCGCTTTTAACGATGACAATTCTCCAGATGATGACGTCCCGTTTTAAAGGTATTTCGTTTAAAGGATTAATAGTTTTAATTTTTCTCATATCGTTTTCCAGTTCTGCCTCTGTGATACTGATTCCTATGGACGCGGAGAGTCAGAAAAACCATTTAAAAGCATACGGAATTACGTATTGGATGCTTGGTAAGCAACAAAAAGTACAGTGGTTGTTAAACTATCGGGGAGGCTCTTTTTTATTACCAGATGGTGATGCGGTGAGAAAAGAATGTCAAATTAGAGGCGTTTCTTTCGAAGTTTTAGCTGATAGTGAGGCGCAAAGTATATTAGATGGAATTAGTAGTCCGTCTCAAAATCAAGATGCCGTAATTTTAGAAAAAGCGCCAAAAATTGCTGTTTATTCGCCCAAGGACAATCAGCCTTGGGACGACGCCGTAACTATGGTACTTACTTATGCCGAAATACCCTATGTTACCATATATGATGAAGAGGTATTACAGGATAAGTTGCCCTTGTACGATTGGTTGCACTTACATCATGAAGATTTTACCGGGCAATATGGAAAGTTTTATGGAGCCTACAGAGCGGCACCTTGGTATATTGAGAATAAGCGGATATCCGAAGAGCGTGCGTCTAAGTTAGGTTATGCTAAAGTCTCGGAAGAAAAAGGAGCTGTAGCGGAGAAAATAAGAAGGTATGTTATTGGGGGTGGTTTTATGTTTGCTATGTGTTCGGCTACAGATAGTTTTGATATTGCTTTGGCGGCAGAAGGGGTAGATATCTGTGAACCAATGTTTGATGGTGATCCATCGGATGCTAATTATCAATCACAATTGAATTTCGATAGAACCTTTGCATTTCAAAATTTTGTTTTGGAGCGTAACCCCTTACGATATGAATTTTCTTCCATAGACATGACGGCTAAACGCCAGATACCTAAAGAATCAGATTATTTTTCGTTAATGGAATTTTCCGCAAAATGGGACCCTGTACCCACGATGTTAACGCAAAACCATACCACTTTGGTAAAAGGGTTTATGGGACAGACAACCTCTTTTGCCAGAGACGAGGTCAAACCAACGGTTATGGTTCTAGGTGAATCAAAGTTAAATAACGAAGCGCGCTATATTCATGGTATTAAAGGCAAAGGTTTTTTTACATTCTATGGAGGGCACGATCCCGAAGACTATCAACATAGGGTAGGAGACCCCAAGACGGAATTAGAGCTGCACCCAACTTCTCCCGGATATCGACTTATTTTAAACAATGTTTTGTTTCCTGCTGCGCGGAAAAAGAAACAAAAAACTTAATTTGGGCATAACTCTTCATACTTTTTTACTATTTCCGGCGTATTCATTATATCCATTTCGTCATCTTCAATAAGTTTTAGTAGTTCTGGGCAATCATAAAAAAATTTAATCAGGCGTTTTTTTATCCCTTGACACCCTATACCATCTCTGCATCTTAAGCTGTAAACATATTTTTCACCTTTTCGCCTCGCAAAAACCTCTAAATGTGAGAGGTTGAATTTTGTGTCTATTATTTCATGAACTGGTTGACTACCGAATAGCGCGTGAAATAAATCTATTTTTTCGCCTGAATGTACTTTCCATCCTAACGCTTTTTTACTTCGTTTTAATTTTTTTCTTTTAGGGTAGAACAAAATATGAAACTCGTTAGAGACTCCATTTGCTCCTTGTTGAATAAACGATGTAATCTCTGAAAATTTGATTTCCTCTTTTCTGTTTTTATCTATTAGCCTATATTTTCCCCATTTATAAATCCCAGATTTAATTGTCCCATCTGTAAGCTTTATGTCCATTTGATATTGGCCAAAAAGACAGTTTCCTAAAAATACAAGACATATTAAAACGAAAAGCCTTTTCATTTTTTATAGTTTTAATTTTATAAAAATAATAGTTCTAAAATTTTCTCCACTCCATATGCATCATTGCTTGAGGTTTCATAGTTAGCGACCTTTTTTACGTTGGGGTGCGCATTTGCCATTGCAACACTAAAATCTGAAAGTTCAAGCATTTCTATATCATTATTGTAATCGCCAAATACTAAGAGTTCATTTGACCTTACACCATATTCAATCATTACTTTTTCTAAAGCGAAACCCTTATGCGCATTTGGATGGGAGATATCTACCCAATTGGCACCGGATACTTTTACTTTTAAGCTATTTTCTAAATGCTTAACGCTTGGATAGAGGAACTCTTCAGAGCTATCAAAATGGTATATGGCGACTTTTAAAACTTCATCGGTTACCTCCAACTGATTTTCAACTACATGAAATTGTGTATAGTACTCACTTAAAAGTTTTAAAAATCTATCTGAAGATCCATTGACATAGGCATTGTTCTCGCTACAAAGTACGGGATGTGCATCGGAGATAGAAGAAATGGTATTAAGCACTTTTTGTATATGCTTTTTTTCTAAAGGTGTTGTAAGTAGTGTTTCTTCTTTGTTTTTAATTACAGCACCATTTTCTGCTATGAATAACATGTCATTTTTTATGGCATCTAGTTTATCAACCATACTATGATATTGTCTACCGCTGGCAGCAACAAAATGGATTCCTCTTTTTTTTAATTCATTGAAGAGTTCAAAAAACCTATCGCTTACCTCATGATTAGAATTTAAAAGTGTACCGTCCATATCGGTCACGACCATTTTTATGTTTGATAAATCCATTAGTACAAATTAAGCCATAAAGGTAGTTTATGCTTTAAGTAATGCTGTAAAGTTTATATTAATTTAGCCTCATGAAGTTTTATCAATCTGCAATAACACTTAATCCTTATGCTAGAGGATTTCATTTGATTTCAAATGAGGTTTTAAGTGCTATACCTGAAATTAGAAAAATTAATATAGGCATACTACAAGTATTTGTACAGCATACTTCTGCGAGTTTAACTATAAACGAAAATGCAGACCCAACGGTTCGTTTAGATTTTGAAAGTCATATAAATAAGATGGTGCCAGAAAATATGCCCTATTACCTACATAATTATGAGGGCCCAGATGATATGCCAGCACATATTAAAGCTTCCTTAATGGGAGTTTCGGTAGCGGTGCCGATTACGAACGGAAAATTAAATCTGGGAATCTGGCAGGGAATCTATTTGTGCGAGCACCGTAATAACGCATCTTCAAGAAATTTAGTAATCACTGCTTTTGGAAATTAGTTGAGTTCTTTCAATACCATTTTGCTAATTTTTTTTGCCCAAAGCTTATACATCTTTTTTGATGGATGTAGACTATCCGAAGCTAGCAATGCAGGGTTTACTTCAGCATTTCGAGACTGTTTTGTGATTTCAATATAAAGCATATTCCGTTTTTCGGTTTCTTCCTTTATATAGGTATTATAGGCTTTTAGTTCGGTCACAATTCTATCTTTATCTTTAAATCTTGCGAATGGTGTAACACTCCAATCAGGTATGGAAAGAACCATTACTTTTCGGTTGTCTTCTTGTACTAGTTCTGAACACTTATCTAAAAGGGTAGTAAAATCTTTTTTGAATGACTCAAAATCCATACCTCTATATTGATTATTGACACCGATAAGTAAAGAGACTAAGCTATAGTTTGGTTGCAGGTCCTCCATTTTAATTTCCATTAAAAGTTTTTCCGTGGTCCAACCCGCAGCGGCAAGTATTTTTGATTCAGTCTTATAGCCTTTCTTAAAAAGTATTTGAGTGAATTGATTTGGCCAATTGTTGTTTATATCTTCTCCGGTACCTATAGTGTAACTATCTCCTAAAGCTAAAAATGTAACTGTACTTTCTTGACTAAAGCTAGCCATGAAGCTAAGAAGCAATCCAAAAAGAAAAACTTTAGTACGTATCATTTTCTTGATTTACAAAAATAAAAAGTACAAAAAAATCCCACTCTATGTAGAGTGGGATTTCTTAAGCGGGGTAAGTTTATATAAATTCTTTACTTGACCTTATCAACGATTGCCTTAAAAGCATCTGGGTGGTTCATCGCCAAATCGGCCAATACCTTACGGTTTAGTTCAATTCCGTTTGACTTTACTTTACCCATGAATTGTGAATAAGATAATCCGTGTAATCTTGCACCGGCATTAATACGCGTAATCCAAAGTGCGCGGAAAGTTCTTTTTTTGTTTTTTCTATCACGGTAAGCATATAACATTGCTTTTTCTACCGCATTTTTTGCTACTGTCCAAACGTTTTTACGTCTTCCGAAGTAACCTTTTGCTTGCTTCATTACTTTTTTTCTTCTAGCTCTTGAAGCAACTGAATTTACTGATCTTGGCATTTCTTTTAAATTTTTTTGTAGTAGGCGGCACGCAAGGCGTGTACTTTTTTACTCACTCAGATTAAAAATCTTTTATCGTAGCCTAACTCCAGGGTTAATAATTTTACCGAATGAACAATTATTTTAAACGCAATTGTTCTTTAATACTATTGACATCCGACTCATGTACTAGACCTGAGTGTGTCAATTTAAGCTTACGCTTTTTAGACTTTTTCGTCAAAATATGACTTTTAAAAGCGTGCTTTCTTTTGATTTTACCAGTTCCTGTAAGCTTAAATCGCTTTTTGGCACTGGATTTAGTTTTCATTTTAGGCATTTTTCCTTTTTAAATATATTAATTGCCGATTCTGAAATACATCAGAGATAATCGGCATCCCGCTTACTTTTTGCTAGCTTTTGGGGCTAAGAACATGGTCATTCTTTTACCTTCCAATCTAGGCATTTGCTCTACTTTGCCATAGTCTTCCAACTCTTGGGCAAGTCGTAATAAAAGTATTTCTCCTTGGTCCTTATACACTATTGACCGTCCCTTAAAGAATACATATGCTTTTAATTTAGCGCCTTCTTTCAAGAATTTTTCAGCATGTCGCTTTTTAAATTCATAATCATGATCATCTGTCTGCGGACCAAATCGTATTTCTTTTACAATAACTTTGGTCGCTTTGGCCTTCATGACTTTTTCGCGCTTCTTCTGTTCGTACAAAAACTTTTTATAGTCTATAATCTTACAAACAGGAGGCTTGGCTTTAGGAGAAATCTCTACTAAATCCAATTCCAATTCTTCGGCCTTGTCTAAGGCCTTTCTAATAGGATAAACTCCTACTTCAACATTGTCTCCAACCAATCTTACCTCTGGAGCTAAGATTTTTTCATTGATATTGTGAGGGTTTTTGTTTTCCCTTCTTGGTTGGGGTTTAAATCTTCTACGTATTGCTATGACTTATTTTTTTTAATTAAACTTATTTTTAGAACGACTTTAAGGTACTATTTATTTCTTTTGAAACCAAGTCTGAAAACTCGCTTATTGATATACTGCCTAAGTCTTCACCACCATGTTTTCTTACCGATATAGTTTCTGCCTCTTCTTCATTCTCTCCGACGATGAGCATAAAAGGTATTTTTTTAAGCTCTGCCTCTCTAATTTTCTTTCCTACAGTCTCGTTCCTACTATCAATGAGCGCGCGAATTTCGTGATTTTCCAGCGAATTCAAAACTTTTTCAGCATATTTTTCATGTTTCTCGCTGACCGGCAGTATAATAGCTTGTTTCGGTATGAGCCATAAAGGGAAGTTGCCCCCCGTGTGTTCCAATAATAATGCCACAAAACGCTCCATGCTTCCAAATGGCGCGCGATGTATCATTACGGGTCTATGCAGTTCATTATCACTGCCTTTATAGGTTAAGTCAAAGCGCTCAGGAAGATTGTAATCTACCTGAATGGTTCCCAATTGCCAATTACGCCCGAGGGCATCCTTGACCATAAAATCAAGTTTAGGACCATAAAATGCAGCTTCGCCTGTCTCAATAACATAATTTAAACCTTTTTCTTCAGCTGCGTCAATTATCGCCTGTTCGGCTTTCTCCCAATTTGTGGCATCTCCAATATACTTCTCTGGTTTTTCTAGGTCTCTTACTGAAACCTGTGCCGTGAAATTTTCAAATCCTAGAGAACCTAATACATATAGCGTTAAATCTATTACATTTTTAAATTCATCATTTAACTGTTCTTGAGTACAGAAAATATGGGCATCATCTTGCGTAAAACCTCTAACCCTTGTTAAACCATGTAATTCTCCACTTTGCTCATAGCGATAGACGGTTCCGAACTCTGCAAAGCGTTTGGGTAAGTCTTTATAACTAAATGGGCTAGAATTATAGATTTCGCAGTGATGTGGGCAGTTCATAGGCTTCAATAAAAACTCTTCGCCTTCTTTAGGTGTATTTATGGGCTGAAAACTATCTTCACCATATTTGGCATAGTGACCAGAAGTTACATAAAGCTCTTTTTGGCCAATATGTGGAGTTACCACCATTTCATAACCTGCTTTTTTTTGTGCTTTTTTCAAAAAGTCCTCAAGACGCTCTCTTAATGCGGCTCCTTTTGGAAGCCATAATGGTAATCCTTGACCTACCTTTTGCGAAAAGGTAAATAACTCTAATTCTTTACCTAGTTTTCTATGGTCTCTTTTCTTGGCTTCTTCAAGAAGTTCTAAGTAAGCTGTTAGTTCTTTTTGTTTGGGAAACGAAATGCCATAAACTCGAGTAAGTTGTTTATTTTTTTCATCACCACGCCAGTAAGCACCAGCAACACTTAATATTTTAATCGCCTTTATGATGCCGGTATTTGGAATGTGGCCTCCGCGACATAAATCTGTAAAGGTACTATGGTCACAGAATGTGATTTCGCCATCGGTGAGATTTTCTATTAGCTCTACTTTATAGGTGTTATTTTGACCCTTAT
Organism: Croceitalea marina; assembly: GCF_042684265.1. Taxonomy (NCBI): domain Bacteria; kingdom Pseudomonadati; phylum Bacteroidota; class Flavobacteriia; order Flavobacteriales; family Flavobacteriaceae; genus Croceitalea; species Croceitalea marina. The sequence goes on from NZ_JBHULB010000001.1 coordinate 90,830, forward strand.
AATAGGCCAAGGCCTCACTTTTAGAAACTTCCCGCATTTTAAAATCATGTTTTTCTCGGGCAATTTCAAGTGCTTTCTTTTCTATTGCGGGGAAGTCTTTTTCAGAAATGACCTGATCTCCTAAATCGACATCATAATAGAATCCGTTTTCTATGGCAGGGCCTATAGTGAGCTTAATGCCCGGATACAGTTCTTCTAAAGCTTGCGCAACAACATGTGAAGTAGAATGCCAAAAAGCTTTTTTTCCTTCATCGTTATTCCATGTATATAAGGTTAGACTACCATCTTTAGTCAATGGGGTTGTTGCCTCGACCGTAGTATCATCAAATTTTGCAGAAATAACGTTTCGCGCTAGTCCTTCACTAATACTTTTGGCAACATCAAAAGGGGAACTGCCTTCCGCTACTTCTTTTATTGCTCCATCGGGTAGTGTAATTTTTATCATCGTTAACCTTAAAATTAGAATAGCAGCAAAGATAATATCTTGTGCGGATGCCACAATATTAAGAGGGGTTTCATTTTTGTATTTATTTCGATAAAGAATATCATTATTAGGTTATTTGGTAGGATGAAAAAAAGGTGTTACCTTAAAAGTCCTAAAATTTTAAATTTTTTCAGATATAAAATAATGATTATCAGTAAATTAAAACTTTTTTACATTTTTATTCAAAAAGACTTTGCTGAGTTAAAAAAAGGTTTTTATATTTGCACCCGCTTTGCTAGATAAGCAGGGTAATTTTTGAGGGTTGAGGGCCTATTATGGGTTCTTTTTTTTCGGAAAAGATTAAGGAGTAAAGAAGTTC
>NZ_JBHULB010000002.1:0-90466 GCF_042684265.1 Croceitalea marina
CATAGTCGCCAGTAAGTGTTACATCGAAAGTAGCGGTTACGCCAGCCCCTTCGGTCACGACGACATCGGTCTGAACGATTGACAAGCCATTGCCCGGATTGTTGTCATCATCGTTGATGATACCGTTTGCGGTACCATCGTTGATGGGCACCAGTGGATCGGTTGTACTGTTCAGGGTTACGGTATAGGCCTCTTGGGCCTCAATGATGTTATCGTTAAGTATGGACACTACGATTTGCTGTACCTCCCCATCATTACCGGCGAATGAAATCGTTCCGTTGGTGATCGGTGTAAAGTCGGTAGCAGTAGCAGTACCGAAAGCCGTGGAGAAGTCCACATCGAAACCTGCGGCATAGTCGCCAGTAAGTGTTACATCGAAAGTAGCGGTTACGCCAGCCCCTTCGGTCACGACGACATCGGTCTGAACGATTGACAAGCCATCGCCCGGATTGTTGTCATCATCGTTGATGATACCGTTTGCGGTACCATCGTTGATGGGCACCAGTGGATCGGTGGTACTATTTAGAGTTACCGTATAGGCCTCTTGTGGCTCAATGATGTTATCGTTAAGTATGGACACTACGATTTGCTGTACCTCCCCATCGTTACCAGCGAATGAAATCGTTCCGTTGGTGATCGGTGTAAAGTCGGTAGCAGTAGCAGTACCGAAAGCCGTGGAGAAGTCCACATCGAAACCTGCGGCATAGTCGCCAGTAAGTGTTACATCGAAAGTAGCGGTTACGCCAGCCCCTTCGGTCACGACGACATCGGTCTGAACGATTGACAGCCCATTGCCAGGGTTATTGTCATCATCAAGAATTCTCAGGGCTGATTTTTCAGTATTAATACTTACCCTTGAAGGCCCAGTTCCATATTTGCTGGTTTCGGCTGTATTTCTAGATTTAACACCACTAAACTCTTCAGTAGGTTCAATTAAGTTGTCCTCGGTAGTTGGAACGGGTATAAATATTTCAGTTCCTGCTATTGCATTAGGAGGGAATGAAACAGTCGTACTAAAACTATTAAAATCAGAACCATCTGTTGCGGGATTTGAGGAGGTGGGTCGCTCTTCGGTTGCAAAATCGACACTGTAAGAGTCTTCAATACCTGCATACTGTTGCCCTGAGGTATTAGTACCTGTTGATAAAAATAGTCTATATTGAATGGTGTCACCTTCATCTACACTGAAATTCCCACCTACTACATAAGCAATGTCAGTGTCTATAACAGTTCCAGTTCCTTCACCATCAGTAATAGTAACAGCGCCGCTTGGTTCACTAATGGTGACTGTAAAATTTTGTTGTGTTGCTTCAACCCAATCGTCATCTATCGCAAGAACATCAAATGTTATCGAAGAGGCATTTGCCTGTAAAGTAACAGTTGACGGACCCGAATAATCGGCATTAGTGGTTGAATTGTTTGTATAAGAGATATTAAAATCAAGAGGTTCCGTTGATGGATTATTCGTTGAAATAGTGAAAGTCAAGTTGTCACCTTCATTTGCTGAGGCATCATCTATACTGACACTAGACTTAACGTTAAGAGTAACCACCGAAATGTCACAAACATTTTGATTAGGTGCTGGCAAACATACCTGTACTTCAAAAGTGTCGGTACCCGAGAAACCAAAGTCAGGGGTGTATGTAAAAGTACCATCTGTATTTACTATCACGGTCCCGTTTAAAGGTTGAATATTGTCAAAAAGGCTATATGTTGAACCAATTGGTACGTTATCATTTGCTCCAACATCTCCGTTAAATACTTCTTCAAATTCAGGCTCAAAAAAATCGTCTTGAGCATAGGTTTGCATTAAAAAGAATTTACCGTCACCGTGATCTTTTGTGGCTCCTAAATAACGAATAGAAGTTATTGTAGATCCAGTAGGGGCAAGACTTGAAAGTTCAAAAAGTGCAATACCAATGACTTGATCGTTTTTGTCATTATTTCGACCACTGCTCCAATAATCAGAACTTCCTTGAGGTGGAGTTTGAGGTTGAAGTCCTTGAAGTTGGGCTCCATTTTTTATGAAAGTAGACCCTAATAATTGATTTGGCCCACCCCCAGCAGGAGTTCCGTATAGTTCAATATATAAACAATTATTTCCGGCACGTTCTGTAACAGCAAGAATCCCTTCGGGATTAGAAGGAATACCTGGGCTGTATGTTATGGTCTGTATTTGAGCATCAGTGGTAGCAACCTTAGATTGATTATCACAGAATTGGTCACCATTTTGATAAGACTCAAAATAATAGTTCAGGTTCAGTGATTGGTAAGCAAGTATTGCATCATTGGCCCAATTAGCACCAGCACTTCCGGTCACAAATTCTGTTCCATTACGTCTTATGTTATTGGAAGCATGTCCTGCAGGCCCTAATCTTGTTAGTTCGTATGAGGTTGGTACAACAAAACTGGTATACTCTGAACCGTTTAAACTAATTGAACTAAGAGTGGCAGGGTCATCGAATGTAGTCTGAGTATCTGCCCAATTGAAGGTCACTCCACTTTTAATAGAATTTGCTTGTGCAAAAATACTAGTGCTAGAAAAGGCTAACAGTACCAGTAAAATAATAGGGAGTTTAGCAAAATTGCTGCCACGCTGTATTATTGTGGTCATAGGTTTAAGTTTATGAAATTCATGTTTAAAATTTCAAAACCTTAGAACGTCTTATTACACAAATCAGTAAGAGAGAGAGTTCATAGGTTAAGCTTTAATTTTATTCTTGAATTGATTTGGGTTCAATTACGTGGTAAAAGTAGCCCCAAATACGAATCTTGCATAAATTTCACGTTGTTGGTGGTTAATAAATCGATTAATAACAATCAGCTAGATGAACGGTATTATACCACCGATATTGGTAAATTGTTGTGAAACAGCAAGTTTTGTATGTCAAATGACTATAAAATTGGATTGTAAGAAATAGACTATACGCTTATAGTAGTAATATGTTTGCGTATTTTTTTTCGATTAAAGAATCATAAAATATTTAGTTAATTTTGTGGTCTATCTTAAAAAGAAAGAATGAGTTCTAAAAAAGGAAAAGTACAAGAGGCTATACAAGAAAGATTATTGGAAGAACGTAAAGTCTTTTTATGGGGTATGGTAGATGATAATTCTGCAAAACATGTAGTTGATAGATTATTATACCTTGATTTGCTAAACAATAAAGAGATACAGTTAATTATCAATAGTCCAGGGGGTTATGTAACTTCCGGATTTGCTATTTACGATACTATTAAACAAATAAAAAGCCCTGTTTCTACAGTTTGTTCAGGTCTTGCGGCATCTATGGGCTCGATTCTATTATCTGTGGGTGAAAAAGGCCGCAGATTCATTCAACCCCATGCACGGGTAATGATTCATCAGCCGAGTGGTGGTGCTCAAGGACAAGCGTCTAATATCGAAATTCAAGCTAAAGAAATTATTAAGACGAAAGAGTTAGGTGCTAAAATTTTGGCCGATAATTGCGGGCAAGATTTTGATAAAGTGATGAAAGATTTTGACCGTGACTATTGGATGGGAGCCGAGGAGTCTTTAAAATATGGTATTGTTGATAAAATACTGAAATAGAAGTGATTAAGATGTAAATGAAAAGTCCTTCGCAGTATATTGTGAAGGACTTTTTATATATAGGCGCTCTCGCGGAATAGTTTACTTTATTTACGCAATCTGTCGTTGATTGGATTTGTACCTTTCGTTAATAAAAGTTAAAATTTATCAGGATTCGAGATTACATCCGCAGCCCTATCCTTTAATTGCTGAAGTTCTGTCAAATCTTTCTTTTTCAAAAGGTTCAGCATCATCGCCATTCGTTGATTATTTTTAAAGTAATCTTTTTTCTCATCTAAAAAATTCCAATATAAGGCATTGAAGGGGCAGGCGTCTTCCCCTATTTTTTTAGTGTGGCTGTATTGACATTCTTTACAGTAATTGCCCATTTTATTGATGTAATTGGCACTACTTACGTAAGGCTTAGTGGCAACGATTCCCCCGTCGGCGAACTGACTCATACCTCTAGTATTGGTTATTTCTACCCACTCAATAGCATCAATGTATACTCCTAAATACCAATTGTCTACTTCATCAGGATTAGTTTGCGTCAATAGGGCATAGTTGCCTATAATCATTAATCGTTGAATATGATGTGCGTAGGCATCATCTAGACTTTGACCTATGGCATGGCTTAGGCAGTTCATCTTTGTTTTTCCGGTCCAGAAAAAATCGGGCAATGGATTGTTGTTGTCTAATTCGTTAAGTTTTCGATAATTCGGCATCTCTTTCCAATAGATACCCCGCATGTACTCTCGCCAACCTAAAATCTGACGCACAAAACCCTCTACCTGAGATATATCGATTTCATCGGTATGTTCATAATAATGCTCAAGTACTTTTTCGATTACCTCTTTAGGTGAAAGCATTTTGCAGTTCATCGCAAAGCTAAGTCTTGAGTGGAATAAATACTTTTCTTTGGTATGCATGGCGTCTTGAAAGTCGCCAAAATGAACCAATAGCTTTTTACAGAAGTAATTTAGCACTGATAGCGAGTCTGCACGTGAGGTGGGCCAATTAAAATTATCGGGTGCTATATTCCCAAAAGTATTAACCCCAGCTTTTTTAATTTCCTCTAAAATTGAGCTAATATCTTTTCGGAAACCACGTTCACGAGGAATTTCTGGACTGCCCGGCCATTTTTTACGATTGTTATGGTCAAAATTCCATTTGCCTCCATCTGGTTGACCGTTTACCATCATAATATCATGTTTCTTTCGCATCATGCGATAGAAATTCTCCATAATCAATTGTTTTTTCCCTTCAAAAAAGTCTTTTAGCTCCTCACGCTTGGTAAAAAAATGTTCTGTATCGAAGGCTTCTGTTTCAATATCTAAATCGGAACAGATTTTTTTTAGCTGTTCATCTAGGCGATATTCATCTAGTAGTTGATATTCAAATTTTTCCGCTCCACTTTTTTCAATCACTTTTTGTACAATCTTTTCGAGCTTATGCGGATTGTCCTTATCAGAAATCTTGAAATATAAAAATTGATGTCCCTTAGCGGTTAACTCTTCTTTAAAATTACGCATTGATAAAAAGAAAGCTACCACCTTTTGAATATGGTGCTTTACATAGTCTGTTTCTTGGCGCATTTCAGCCATTAGGTAAATAACCTCATCGTCTTGTGTGTTAAACCAGCTATGTTTTGAGTTCAGTTGGTCACCTAGTATTAAACGTATTTTCTTCATTCTAAAATAGTGGTTCTTGTAGCCAAAGCTTTTGAAATTTTCCTTTTGAGTCGTACATAGCCGCCTGTCGACCAATATTGAATTTTCTATCTCTGGGGTCGTTACCTACCCCGCTGTTGTACATCCAATTACACCAATTACTGTGAACATCATAATCGATAAGCATACTTTCAAAGTACGCAGCACCGATACGCCAATCTTGTTGTAGTTCTTTAGACCAGAAACTGGCCACATTTTGCCTACCTCGATTACTCATCCACCCGGTTTTTAAAAGCTCTATCATATTGGCGTTAACAAAGGGTTCTTTGGTTCTTCCATTAATCCAAGAGCCAAGTATTTCTTGGTTTACATTCCAGGTATACTTTTTATTTAAAATTCCACCTAACTGAAATATTTTTTGCTTGTATTTTAGACTGACGTACTTAAAATAGTCTCTCCAGACTAGTTCAAAAATTAGCCAATAAGTATCTTGATTTTTACGGATTTCCTTTTCAAACCTTTTTACTTCCCAGTAAATGGTCACCGGAGAGATACATCCGTTGGCCAACCAAGCAGAGAGTTTAGAACTATAGTCTATTCCTACTAATCCATTTCGGGTCTTTTTATAGGTAGCAAGTCTTTTAGACTCCCAACAGTAATAATTTAAACGTTCTAAAGCATTTTCTTCCCCACCTTTAAAAGGAAATGCACTTCTGGAATCTCCTGAAAAAGTTTCGAAACCCAATTCTATTAGGGAAGGTATATGGGTTTCTGTTTCGAAATAGTTTTCACTAGGCTTTTTTTTAGGAACACCTATTTCTTCTCTAATCGATACATTTTTTTCACACTGTTTTCTGAAGTTTGTGAAAATGTCGGGTACCTCATTAAAACTAGAAAAGGGTATGTAATCGGGATCAAATAAAAATTGATCGCAACTTTCTACAAATTTAACGTTTTTGGAAACTGAAGTTTTAACATTTTCAAGAACGGTGTTTTCATCCCTTGTCCATTCGGCCTGTAGATAAATAGCATCTATCTTATGTTTAACGAGCAAGTCGCTTAATTTTTCTTGTGGTTTAGCAACAAATAGATACAGGGGTATATTCAGTTCTTTAAGATTTGTCTTTAGGTTAGCTACTGACTCAATTAAAAATTGTGCTCGGTATTTTTCTGTTTTTTTAAAGCCAAATTCACCCAAACTAAACTGTCTAGGGTCGAAAAAGTATACCGCTATCGTTTTGTCGCCTTTACACGCCTTTTGAAGTGAAAGATTATCTGTGGTTCTCAGATTGTTTCTAAACCAAATTAGGGTATTCATCTATTTTTGTTTCTTCTGCACTTTTCACTACAGTATTTTACATTATCCCAGTCTTTTGACCATTTTTTTCTCCAGTTAAATGGTCTATCGCAACTGAGGCAAATTTTTACGGGTAAGTTTCGCTTCATTATTTTGTTTAATAAAAATAATAAAAAATTAAACAAAATAAGTATTTAACAATTTTGTTTTTTGGATTTGGATTTGAAGTAGGGTGAAAGTCTTTCAAAAAACTAAACTATGTATGAAAAGAAAAAGCCATCCGTTAGTCTGGGATGGCTTTCATAAATCTTCTAAAAAAATATTCTAAATCTTACTAAAAAGCTTTTGCATTTTTTCTTGTTCTTCGTCCGCTAGGGTAGGGTCAACTAAAATTCTACCACTGTGTTCGTCTGTAATAATCTTTTTACGAGAGGCAATTTCAACCTGTACTTGCGGTGGTATCGTAAAAAATGAACCGCCAGATGCACCACGTTCAATTGGTACAACCGCCAATCCGTTCTTAACATTGTGACGAATACGCTTGTACGCTTTAATAAGGCGCTCTTCAATTTTATCTTCGAACTCTTGAGATTTCTTTAAAAGTGCTAGCTCTTCTTTCTCAGTTTCGGCCAAAATAGCGTTTAACTCACTCTTCTTATGTTTAAGATGTGCATCTCTTTCACTAAGCTTTTCTTTAGTTTCTGAGATTACCTCTTTTTTCTGTTCTATCTGAGCTTTGAACTCCTTGATGTTTTTTTCTGCTAATTGAATCTCCAATTCTTGAAACTCAACCTCTTTGCTAAGCGAATTAAATTCACGGCTGTTACGCACATTCTTTTGCTGCTCAGCATATTTTTTGATAAGCACCTTAGATTCTTCTATAAGATTCTTTTTTGCCGTGATTTCAAAGTTTATTGTTTCAACATCGGTTTTCAACTTATCCATTCTGGTTTTAAGACCTAGAACATCGTCTTCTAAATCTTCAACTTCTAGAGGTAATTCACCACGAACACTTCTTATTTCATCAACTCTAGAATCGATTAATTGTAAATCGTACAATGCACGTAATTTGTCTTCTACAGTTGTTTCCGTTTTTTTCGCCATATGTTAAAAATACTTGATAGGATTAGTTATACTTTCCGATAAAGTGACCGCAAAATTAGGAATTTTTTTTGTAAGAAAGTCTACCAATAGGTTTTTTGTAAACTGCTCGGTTTCAAAGTGACCTATATCTGCTATAATAAATTGATTTTCAGCCTCATAAAATTGATGATATTTAACATCAGCAGTAATAAAAACATCTGCTTTTGAAGCTTTTGCGGCCGAAATTGCAAATGCACCGCTTCCTCCTAAAACTGCTACTCTTTTTATTTTCTTTCCTAAAAAAGCAGAGTGTCTTATGCCTTGTGCATTCATTTTAGTTTTTAGATGATTAAAAAATTCCTCCTCATCCATTTCTTCTATTAGTTCCCCAATCATACCCAGGCCCATATTTTGATTTACATTCTCTAGCGTGGTAATCTCATAGGCCACTTCTTCGTAGGGATGATGTTTGAACAAAGTAGCGATAACTTGAGCTTCTTTTTGACTTAAAAAAGTCATCGATAATTGAATTTCTTCTTCATGATGTACCGCACCAATAGTTCCTTTTACAGGGTTTGCGTTTTTTTCTGCTTTAAAAGTTCCTGTGCCCTCAGTACTAAAGCTACAGTTGCTATAATTACCTATATTGCCGGCACCGGCATTAAAAAGCGCATTTTTTAATTCTTCAATATTGGTTTTAGGCACATAAGTGGTCAACTTTTTTATGGTACCCTTTTTAGGAATAAGAATTTTAGGATTTTGAACACCTAGCATCGAACAAATTTTAGCATTTACGCCTATGTTTGAGTTGTCTAAGGCGGTGTGCATGCTGTAAATGGAAATGTCATTGGCGATGGCCTTCATTACAACTCTTTCTACATAGCTTCGTCCCGTAATTTTTTTTAAGCCTTTGAAGATGATTGGATGGAAGCTCACAATGAGGTTACATTTTTTTTTGATGGCCTCATCGACCACATTTTCCAAGGTATCTAGAGTTACTAGAATACCCAATACATTTTGATTCGGGTTACCTACCAGCAAGCCTACATTGTCGAAATCTTCGGCATAATGTAAAGGGGCAAGGTCTTCTAGTATTTCAGTAATATCATTAACAGTCATTACGGCTATTTTATGTCGTTAAAGATAAAATATTATAAATTCGCCCAGATGCGACTTTTACGTAAAATAGCTTTTCCAGTTTCTTTAGTCTATGCTATGGTGGTTTACCTGCGTAATTTTTTTTATGATAAGGGTTGGTTCAAGTCAATATCATTTCAAGTGCCTACGGTTTGTGTTGGTAATTTAAGTGTAGGTGGTACCGGTAAAACACCAATGATCGAATATATTCTACGACTATTTGAAGAGCATCATAAAGTGGCGGTATTGAGTAGGGGCTATCGAAGAAAAACGAAAGGATTTTTATTGGCCGATGAGCAATCGACTGTTCTAGAGCTAGGAGATGAACCTTTTCAAATCCACTCCAAATTTAATATGGTAACCGTTGCTGTTGATGAAGACAGACAAAATGGAATCGTCACTCTGGTACGAAAGATAAATCCGGATTTAATTTTGTTAGATGATGCCTTTCAACATAGAAAGGTAAAAGCTACACTTTCCATTCTCTTAACTACGTTTTCTAATTTGTATGTCAATGATTGGTACTTGCCTACTGGAGAATTGAGAGATGGTAAAAAGGAAGCTAGAAGGGCCCAAATTATAATCGTTACGAAATGTCCTAGTAGTATTACGGAAGAAAAAAAACAAAGCATAGTTAACGCAATAAAACCTAGAGACTATCAGCAAGTATTGTTCAGTACATTGAAATATAATGAGTTTTTGGTAGGATCGAATAACCGAATATTGCTTTCCAGTTTACAAGGAAAGCGTTTTTCTTTGGTAACCGGAATTGCCAATCCTCAACCTTTACTCGATTATTTAATTACTGTGAACAGCACGTTTGAACACTTTCAATTTGCCGATCATCATTCTTTTAGCGAAAATGATATTGAAAGTTTTTCTAAAAATGGATGTATTGTTACCACCGAAAAAGATTTTACCAAACTAAAAGGAAGATGTAAGAACCTGTTCTATTTAGAAGTACGGCATGAATTTTTGGGCAAGGGTAATGAAAGTATTGAAAAAGCAATAAAGAATATTATGTCTGAGTTTCGGTCTTCTTCCTAAATATATTTTCTCCAATTTTTTGATAGAATACCTCAGGTTTAAAAGGCTTTGTGACGACATCGTTGCAGCCTGCAGCGTAAAAACTATCGAGGCTGTCATCCATAGAAATTGCAGTTAAAGCGATTATGGGTATTTCTTTATTGAACATTCGTATTTGTATGGTAGCCTCTTCTCCGCTGATACCCGGCATGTGAATGTCCATTAAAATGGCGTCATACCTCTTGTTCTTAGCGGCATCAATCGCCTCATTACCATTATTTGCAATATCACAAGAAATACCTTTTTTATTCAGCATTTTCTTGGTAATCACTTGGTTTATTTTGTTGTCTTCAACGATTAATATATGTAACCCGGTAAAATCAAAATCTTCTTGGCTCATTTCAAAAGAGATATCAGCTACTACACTGTCTTGATACTCTAAATCTAAGTTGAAATAAAAGGAACTGCCAACATCAATCTCGCTCTTTAATTGAATTTTACTGTTAAATAGGCCTAAAAGGCTTTTAACAATGGTGAGGCCAAGACCAGTTCCACCATATTCTCGATTTATCTGAACGGAGCCTTGTTCAAAACTATCAAAGATGTTTCTTTGTTGTTCTTCAGAAATACCGATACCGTTATCACGTATTTCAAAATATACATTTATACGATTTTCATCTTTACTTTCAAGTTTCGTAATTACATCTACTTGACCGTCTTCCGTAAATTTAAGGGCATTGCCGACTAAATTCATTATAATTTGAGATAGCTTCACGGGGTCTCCCATTAGGTGCATGGGAATGTCGTTGTCATAGTCCAATACAATTTTTGTGTTATTCTCATTCGCTTTTTGCTGCAATGAATCTAGCACATCTGTAAGTACTGTTTTTAATTTGAATTCAACATTTAATGCTTCTAACTTATCTGCATCTATTTTATTGATTTGAAGAATGTCATTGATAAAGTTCAATAAGTATTCACCTGAGAATTTTAAGGATTTTAAGTGCTCTTTTTGATGCTCTGCAGGGTTCTCATCTAACAACAAGTGTGTGAGTCCGGTAACGGCGTACAACGGTGTTCTAAGTTCATGTGTTACCGTAGACAGGAAATTTGTTTTAGCTTTCATTGCCGAAACAGCAGAGTCTCTTGCGGTCTCTAGTTCGCTGTTTTTGGTCTGAAGTAAATCGTTGGTTTTTAGTTTAATTTGATTGTTTCTAAAAAGTGAGACGGCCAATAAAGAAATGATTACCAAAAATGCTGAAGCCAATATTGCCGTAATTTCAGACCTATTCTTAGATTCGCTAAGAGTTTCATTTTCTTCACTCAATTTTTGAATTTGTTCGCCTTGAAATTTGGTGGTAATCTTATCAGCATTTTTTGTTTCAAGTTTAAATCGTTCTATGGTGTAAAGTGAATCCCGGATATTTAATAGATTTTTGGTAAATCCTAAAGCTTTATCATATTCCCTTAAATCTTCATAAACTTTGGCGAGAAACTGGTTGGCCAGTAACATTTCTTTAAAAAAGTTATTCTTTGTAGCCAATTCTAAAGCAGCCTCACCATGCTTGGCGCTTTTTTCAAGATTACCTTGTTTGAAGTTAAGTTCCGCAAGACCAAGATTTGCTTTGGTGGCCAGATATACCCGTTCATCAATATCAGAATTCACAAGCAGTGCATTTAATTTAGTTTCTGCTTCATCAAACTTTTCAATATTGATGAAAATGGTAGCTTCCGTTAATTCGATATTATTTATTAGATTTTTATCGTTGCTTAGCAATTTAGCTTCTTCAAGCATTTTTATGGCCTGAAAGTTATTTTTTTCTCGATATAAGATCGTAGCATCTATGAATTTTTGAAAAGCATCACCCAAGCGGTATTCCGTGCTCTTCAATATAGCACCTGCCCTATCTCTATAAAAAGAAGCGGTGTCGTGGTCATTTAACTCGATATGAAGCAATGCAATTTTCTGGTAGATGTCTACCAGTGTTTTCGGATTGTCGTTTTTCTCAGCTATTTCGGTAGCTTTATTTAGAACATCAATTGCGGAAGAAATTTCATTTTGATTTCGAAGGGTACGTGCTTCTTTGTAAACGGTAGCCATGGTATCTTTGGCCAAATAGGTATCTTGAGCCCTTGTACCGAAAGAGTGAAGTACAAAAACAATAGCCAATATAAGATTGGATAAAATTGTATATGAGCTTTTGCGCGTCAAACGTAGTTTTTCTTGATAAGTAGATTTATTAAGTCGATCAATCTGGCACAGTAACCTGTTTCGTTGTCATACCAACCTATAATTTTTACCATTTTTCCAATAACCGAAGTCATCTGAGAATCAAACGTACAAGAATAATAACTATTGTTTATATCAATAGAAACTATGGGGTCTTTTGTATAAAAAAGTACATTTTTTAGGTCTTTTTCAGCTCGACTTTTAAAAGTACGGTTTATTTCGTCAATGGAAGTTTCTTTTTTGACATTGAAAGTTATATCGGTCAGCGAACCATTTGGCACAGGCACCCGAATGCCGCAGCCCCCGATTACATTACCTAAATCAGGAAATATTTTTGTCAGTGCTTTGGCGGCACCCGTAGTTGTAGGAATAATTGATTGAGATGCTGCCCTTGCGCGTCTTAAATCCCTGTGGGGCCTGTCATGTAGACTCTGGTCAGAGGTGTAGGAGTGAATAGTGGTAATATAAGCCTGCTCTATACCGCACAATTCGTCAATTACTTTTATCATTGGAGCCGCATTGTTCGTTGTACACGAAGCATTGGAAATAATATGGTCACTTTCATCTAAAATGCCTTCATTTACGCCCAAAACAACCATTTTCATGCTATCATCAGAGGGTGGTACCGATAGAATAACCTTTTTTGCACCATTCTTAAGATGACCTTCTAAATCCTTTTTCGACTTAAATTTACCCGTAGCCTCTATTACAATATCCACGTCATAATCGCCCCAATTAATGGCTTCAGGGCGGGAAAAGTTTAAAACGGGTATCTCTTGATCTTTGAAAAGAATGTTATTTTCTTTAAAGGAAATTTCCTTATGGAACATGCCATGAATACTATCATATTTCACCAAATGTGAAAGTGTTTCCGCATCGGCTAAATCATTTATAGCAACAACAGTTATGTTTTGATTATCAGCTAGAAGTCTAAAGAGCGTCCTGCCTATTCTTCCAAAACCATTAATACCAATAGTGATATTTTTCATTTGATATTATATGTTAGAGCGAATATGAAATTGTGCTTTAAAACGGGTGTCTCTTAATGAATATGTTTGTGCGCTTTGTATGAAGAACGCACTAAAGCCCCACTTTCTACATGCCTGAAACCTAGTCCTAAACCAATATTTTCATATTTTTTGAACTGTTCAGGTAAGATAAATTGTTTGACAGGTAAATGTTTTTTAGAAGGTTGTAAATATTGACCTATGGTCACCACATCAACATCTACTGCTCTAAGGTCTTTCATGGTTTGTATTACTTCCTCTTCTAGCTCGCCTAAACCTAGCATAATTCCAGATTTTGTTCGGTTAGCACCATTTTTTTTGAGGTAATTCAAAACTTCAAGACTTCGGTCGTATTTCGCTTGTATTCGCACTTCTCTGGTTAGCCTTTTTACAGTTTCCATATTATGCGAAATTACTTCAGGAGCAACTTCTAAAATTCTGTCCAAATGATTTTCAATACCTTGGAAATCCGGAATTAACGTCTCTAAAGTAGTTTCAGGATTCATTCTACGGATAGCTTTCACCGTTTCGGCCCAAATGATGGACCCCATGTCCTTTAAATCATCTCTATCAACTGAAGTAACTACGGCATGTTTGATCCCCATGATTTTGATGGAACGTGCTACTTTTTCTGGTTCGGCCCAATCTACACTTTCTGGTCGGCCAGTCTTAACACCGCAAAAGCCGCAAGAACGTGTGCAAACATTACCTAAAATCATAAAAGTAGCGGTACCTTCTCCCCAGCATTCACCCATATTTGGGCAACTACCTGAGGTACATATGGTATGAAGGTCGTATTTTTCAACTAATCCGCGAAGTTGAGTGTATTTTTTACCCGTGGGCAACTTTACCCTTAACCATTTTGGTTTGCCTTTTGGTGGGCGCACATGTTCGGCTGTTTCTACACTCATAACAAATTCTTTATTGCAAATATACGAATTGGGGGTCAACTGTTTTTTAGAAAACCTACTTGCTTTTAATGATTTCCGCTAATAATTTTTTCGCTCTTAATAGCTTTACCTTAACGTTGTTTACTGGTTCGTTTAGCTCTTTTGCAATAGCCGCGTAGCTCAATTCATTGAAATAGCGCAGATTGATAACTTCTTGATAGTGGGGCTTCAGTTTTTTGATATGGGAAAGTAAAGTAGCCAAATTTTGTTCCGTAATTAGCTGGTCTTCCACCGTAGGGGATTCGTCCAGCACTTTTTTGACGGCATCGGAAGTACTATTTTCAATACCTGCCAATACATTACGTTTTCGTTTTCTAATAAGGTCTACGTGTATATTTTTCGAAATTGTAATGAGCCAAGTTTTAAACTCATAGTTATCATCATAAGTCTTTATTTTATCAAATGCCTTTGAGAAGGTTTGAATGGTAATGTCTTCGGCGTCATTTTCATTTTTGGTCCGGTCCAATTGAAAATAGTAAACATAATTCCAAAAGGTATCTAATAAAGAACTAAAAGCAATTTGATTTCCAGCTTTAGCCTTGTCTATTCTCTCTTTTAAAACTTCGTCTGTTTTATCCAAAAAAGTAATTTACGTGTTGTCTGCAAGGGGCATTATGCAACTGCATCTTTTTTGCAGTCTTGTTCATCGGGCAGTTTTCCACAGAAACCGCAGGCTTCGCCCTCTTTATTTAGAAAAGGATTTTGACTGGCACAAGTTCCTGCAAATCTGCCATCTTTCTTTGACCAAATTTTAATGGCTATACCCGCGAAAGCTAAGGCCAAAAGTGCTATAGTGAGAAGAATCAACTTCATGTATTGAATTTTGTACAAAAGTACAAAATATGCACTGAAGAAATGCTGAAACTATTTTCCTTTAAGGGAAATTTAGAACTTGATATTCGCTACGATATTTTGCACTGTGGGCGTTTCATTTCCTCCTTGAGGTTCTATGGTGATGTAGCTAACAGCATTATCTGCGTAGGGTAGGGCCAACAGTTTTTCCTTATCATCGAATTGTTTGATGATTCCTAGATTCACCATTTCACCATTAACTTCCGCCCACATTTGAAAACATTTGTCTTCAGGAAGTTGTGGAAGGTTACTTACGTTTATATACGATAATTTCTTTACCGGGTTTACGTAGGCAACAGCCTTTAACTCCTGGGCTTTTTTATTACCATTAACGGTAAATCTTCTTGTATTAGGATTGTTAAGAACGATATATTGGTTTCTGATGTCTTCAAGCTGAATTTTCATATCATTCTCTAAATCTTGAATCTTACTATTAACAATCAAATTTTCTTCTTGTAAACTCTTATTCTGATTGTAAAAGAAATAGGTTGCTCCGGCAAAAATTAAGGCCGCAATACTCGCCGCTACAGCAAATCTGTAAAACTTACTTCTACTTCGCTTTTCTTGCCTAATTCTAAAAAGAATCTGCTCTTTAAGGCCTTGCGGTGTCTTTAAGGCATGCATTTTGGCAAAAATTTCAAGATTTTCTTGCAGTTCGTTATATGCTTCCCTTACTTCAGGGTACATGGCAATATAACGCTCTACTCTGAGCGATTCTTCCGTTGTTGTAGAACCTAAGAGGTATTTTTCCAACAGGTCGGTATCCAAAAATATTTTAATCTTTTCTTTCATTACAACACACTTAAAACTATTGCCAGCACCATTGATGTGCCATATATTTTACGCAATTCGCGAAGTCCAATTTTCAGTCGCGATTTAATAGTACCCAAAGGGATGTCGAGTTCATCACTCGCTTCTTGTTGGGTCATTCCTTCAAAAAATAAGGCTTCGAGGACCACTTTATACTTCGGCTCAATTTTGTCAAGGTTCTCCTTAACATCCATCAACTCGGGCATAATACCTCTTGTGCCTAAATTATATACGTCTGAAACATCAATTTGGATTTCTTTATCGGCTTTTGTGTTTACACTCCTTAATTTATCGATTGCCGTATTTCTTGTAATCCTAAACAACCAAGTAAAGAGCTTTGCCTTGCTAGCATCATAAGAATCTGATTTCTTCCAGATTTTTATAAAACTCTCTTGCAATACATCCTGCGCTAAATCTTCATCTTTCACTACTTTATAGGCAACTCCATGTAGGGTATCACCATAGTTGTCATAAAGTAGTGAAATTGCCTTTTCATCTCGATCTTGTAATAATTCTACAATATGTTTTTCAAGTAGTGTGCTCATTTATAGGGCGTTGATAAAAAATAGCTTCTAAAAAAGTCCAAAAAATATTTCTTATCGTATATATACAAACGCTAAAGTAAGAAATTGATTATTACAGCGTATTTAATTTAAAATAAAGACAACAGTTTAAACGTATATAAATTTTTGGTTAGTTTGGTTTGGTATAACCCCTGTTTTTCTGCTTAGAAATCGGGGGTTATTTTATAATATTCACTTCTGGAACAATACTGATATTGAACTTATCTAAAACTGCCTTTTTAATTTCGTATGCTAGGTCTAAAATTTCTTCTCCAGTGGCATTGCCATGGTTTACGAGTACTAAAGCCTGTTTTTCGTGTACACCGGCATCCCCAAAACGCTTTCCTTTAAAACCACATTGCTCAATAAGCCAACCTGCAGGTATTTTAAAGGTTTTGTTATCCACCGCATAAAACGGAGCATCTGGATTTTTTTTGCTGAAAGCTTCAAAGGTCTTTTTTGAAACTACTGGATTTTTGAAAAAACTGCCACTATTACCTATCTCTTGAGGGTCTGGCAATTTACTCTTTCGAATAGCCACTACAGCATTTGATATATCTTTTATGGTAGGGTGAATAATATTATGTTTACTTAATTCATCTTCGATGGCCCCATAAAGCGTATTTAATTTATGGTTGCTTTTCGTAAGTTTTAGTTTGACCGAGGTAATGATGAATTGCCCTTTCACCTCTTTTTTAAAAATTGATTCTCGATAACCAAACTTACAATCTTCCTTCTTGAATTCCTTTAGTTCTTGCGTGCGGATATCCATGGCCTCACAGCTAACAAAGATGTCTTTCAGCTCGGTTCCGTAAGCTCCAATATTTTGTATAGGTGCCGTACCGGTATTTCCGGGAATTAAGGAAAGATTCTCTAAGCCTCCATAATCTTGTTCCAAAGACCAGAGTACAAGTTGGTGCCAATTTTCACCCGCCATAACTTTAATAACTACGGCTTCTTGCTCTTCTTCAAAGACCGAGATTCCTTTGAGATTGATATGCAATACTAAAGCATCAATATCTTTGGTAAGCAACATATTACTACCACCACTGATTACAAATTTCTCGGGGTAGGCCGACAATTGTAATGCTTTTTGCAGCTGCAATAAGCTGTTTACCTCCAAAAAGAACTTAGCTTTTGCTTCAATACCAAATGTATTGTAAGATTTTAAAGAGATGTTTTCTTGAATGTTCACGAATTGTGATATTGTTTTAATCCTTCGGAGAGAATGTGAACTGCTTTTTTAAGCTGTTCTTTCTCCAGAACATATGCTATTCGTATTTGATTGTTTCCTAAACCTTCGGAAGCATAAAAGCCAGCAGCTGGCGCGACCATAACGGTCTCGTTGTGCACATTGAATTTTTCAAGCAGCCATTGTGCAAAGTCATCAGAGTCTTTTACAGGTAATTCTACTACACAATAAAAGGCACCACTGGGTTGGGCAACTTTGACTCCTTCAACTTTTTGTAATTCCGAAATCAATAAGTCTCTTCTAGAGACGTATTCTTCTATGACATCGTCAAAATAGCTTTGAGGCGTATCCAAAGCTGCTTCACTTGCTATTTGTGCCAAAGTTGGAGGGGATAGCCTTGCCTGTGCGAATTTTAAGGCCGTTTGTATCACTTCTTTGTTTTTGGATACCAAACATCCGATTCTTGCACCGCACATGCTATATCGTTTAGAAACCGAATCAATAACAATGGCATAATCTTCCAATCCGGAAATACCTAGTAGGGAATAATGCTGTTTGCCATCATAAGCAAATTCACGATACACTTCATCGGCAATCAAGAAAAGGTTGTGTTTTTTCACCAATTCAGCCAGTTGCTCAATTTCCTCTTTGTTATACAGATAACCTGTTGGGTTGCCTGGATTACAAATAAGAATGGCTTTGGTTTTTGGTGAAATCAATTTTTCAAACTCAGATATTGGCGGTAATGAAAAATTATCCTCAAGTTTAGAGACAATCGGTACGACATTTACACCATTTGCCGTAGCAAAGCCATTATAGTTAGCGTAAAAGGGCTCTGGAATAATGACTTCGTCGCCCTCGTCTAGAATACTTCCCATTGCAAATGATAAGGCCTCAGAACCTCCGGTAGTTACAATAATTTCTTCGGCCTCAACTTTTAGATGATGTTTGGCATAGTACTTCGCAATTTTAACACGATACTCTTCTGAACCTTCGGTTCTACTATAGGCCAAAACTTCAATGGCACTATTTTTTATTGCATCCAAAGCGATTCTTGGAGTTTTGATATCCGGCTGCCCAATATTTAAATGAATAACCTTAGTACCTCTTTTTTTGGCTGCTTCAGCATAAGGAACTAGTTTACGAATAGGCGAGGAAGGCATCTTGCTCCCTTTTAAAGAAATTTTTGGCATTTCGCGCTTAATTTTTCACAAAAATCGATAAACCACTTAAACAAAACAATTTAACGGTGTTTTATTTATCAGATTGACTAATGTTAAATTAAATGTAACCAAGCTATTTATTTGCTATCTTTAAAAGAGTCAATCAATTAAACACTACTTCTTTCATGTTAAGAGTTAGCTGCATAACATGTTTTCTTCTATGTCTTGGGGGTGTTTTGTACGGCCAAAAATTTCAGATTCCGCCAGGTAAGAAGTTCGAGAAAATAAATTTTGAGCTCGTTAATAATCTAATGATTGTTCCTGTTGAGGTGAACGGGGCTAAGCTTTCTTTTATATTGGATTCAGGGGTTAGTAGCCCAATATTATTCAATATTACAAATCAAGATTCGATTCAGATTAACGATGTATCTAAAATAACCTTGCGAGGTTTGGGAGAAGGAGAACCAATGGAAGCATTAAAATCTAGAAACAACATAGTAAAACTAGGCAATGCGGCAAATTTTAAACAATCGTTATTTGTTGTTTTAGATAAGGATTTAAACTTCTCCACTTCACTGGGAATTCCGGTACACGGTATAATTGGTTATGATGTTTTTGAAAATTTTATAGTTGACGTTAACTATACCAGGAGGTATATAAAGCTTTATAATCCAGATTCATACAAGAAAGAGAAATTAACCAAACACCAAGAATTGCCTTTAGCTATTTATAAGAAAAAGGCCTATTTGACGGGAGCCATTCTTTTGGAAGACGATTCCGATGTTCCTGTAAAATTGTTGGTGGACACGGGTAGTAGCGATGCCTTATGGTTGTTCCATGACCCTGAAAAAGGAGTTAAAATTCCTGAGAAGAATTATGATGACTTTTTGGGAAAAGGCTTGAGTGGAGACATATTTGGAAAGCGAACCAAGCTAAAAGGGGTTCGTGTCGGCGATTTTCTGCTCAAGGATGCTAAAGCCGCTTTTCCTTTTAGAGAATCTTTTAGTGCTATTAAAAACCTCGGCAACCGAAACGGTAGTCTGGGAGGTGAGGTTCTAAAGCGTTTTAATATGGTTTTTGACTATAGTAATAAACGTATTTACCTAAAGAAAAATGCCAACTTCAAAACACCTTTTCAATACAATTTTGCGGGCATAGCCCTGCAGCATAATGGACTGCGTTACATTTCTGAGCGTATTACCAACGCTCAAGGTATTGTGAAATCTGGTAATGAAAAAGATACTTTTGGTAACGTACAAATTTTGATGGGTGATAGAACGAGGTTAAGTTTGGTACCTGAAATAATAGTTTCTGGTATTAGAGCCGGTAGCCCTGCCGAAGAAGCCGGCCTTAAAGAAGGCGATATCATATTAGCGGTAAACGGAAAAAGAGTACACCAGTACAAGTTGCAGGAAATTTTATCGATGATCAATCAGAAAGAGGGAAAAAAAGTGCGCCTACTCATAGAACGTTATAATAGGGATTTGCTTTTTTCTTTTGTGGTCAAGGATATTTTTAAAACAAAAAAGCCCTGACAATTGTCAAGGCTTTCAATTTATATTTTTCAACTACTTATTTCGCACCTTCCACTAATTCACCTTTAATTTTGATGACTTTAGTTGGTGTATCCGCATTTGATGTTACGGTAATAGCCTTTCTAAAAGGACCTACAGGTCTTTTTGTATCATACTTTACTTCAATTTTTCCGGTCTCACCTGGAGCAATTGGAGCTTCTGGCTTTTTAGGAATGGTGCATCCACAACTTGATTTTACATTACTAATTACTAGAGGCGCATCGCCCGTATTTGTAAATTCAAAAGTTCTAACACCATCTCCGCCACGTTGTACTTTTCCATAATCAATGGTCTCGGCTTTAAATTCAATTTTTGCGGTCTTGTCCTGTGCTTTTACGCTTAAGGCCATAAGACCTACAAATAATAAAAGTACTGCTTTTTTCATCTTTTTAATTTTTTTGAGGAACTTCAAATTTAGGAGATTTAAACCTACATCCAAAATTCTTTTGTCATCTAATAACGTTACTTACTTTTGTTTCGTATTTATAGAATTGGTATTTGGTCGAACAGCACTAAAATTTAACATTGCTTTTCTTCATAAAATTCCAATTCACCCATGATAAGACAAAAACTGTACCGAAAATATGGAGATTCCATCTAAATATGATTCTAAAAGAGTAGAGGGCCACTGGTATGATTACTGGATGAAACACGACTTTTTCAACTCTAAGCCCGATAGTAGAGAGCCTTACACCATTGTTATACCACCACCAAACGTTACTGGGGTGCTGCACATGGGGCATATGCTTAACAATACTATTCAAGATGTTTTAATAAGAAAAGCACGTCTACAAGGTAAGAATGCATGCTGGGTACCCGGTATGGACCATGCCTCTATCGCTACAGAAGCAAAGGTGGTTGCCAAATTAAAGGAGAACGGAATAGAAAAGTCGGATTTAAGCCGTGAAGAGTTCCTTAAACATGCTTGGGATTGGACGGATGAGTACGGTGGGGTAATTCTTGAACAGCTAAAGAAATTAGGCTGTTCATGTGATTGGAGTCGCACCAAGTTCACAATGGATGACGATATGTCAGCATCTGTAATCAAGGTTTTTGTTGATTTGTATAATAAAGGTTTGATTTACAGGGGTTTTAGAATGGTAAATTGGGATCCTGAAGCACAAACGACACTTTCAGATGAAGAAGTAAATTATGAGGAAAGACAGGGGCTATTGTACTATTTGTCTTATGAAATTGAAGGTTCTGATGAAAAGGTTACGATTGCAACCACTCGCCCAGAGACTATTTTGGGTGATACCGCTATCTGTATTAACCCAAATGATGAGCGATATGCCCATTTACGGGGTAAAAAGGCCATTGTGCCTATTTGCAACCGTGTGATTCCGATAATTGAAGACGAATATGTTGATATGGAATTTGGTACCGGGTGTTTAAAGGTTACTCCCGCACACGATGAGAATGATAAAAATTTAGGGGAGAAGCATAATCTAGAGGTAATAGACATTTTTAATGCGGATGCGAGCCTTAATTCTTTTGGAATGCACTATGAAGGTAAAGACCGTTTTGTGGTACGTAAAGAAATTGCCAAAGAGCTTCAGGAAAAAGGATTTTTGGTAAAAACAGAGCAGCACTTGAATAAAGTAGGCACGTCTGAGCGCACAAAAGCGGTTATAGAGCCACGACTTTCAGATCAGTGGTTTTTGAAGATGGAAGATTTGGCAAAACCCGCTATAGAGGCTGTTTTGGGTAATGGGGAGGTAAAACTTTTCCCTAAAAAGTTTGAAAGCACGTATCGCCACTGGATGGAGAATATCCGAGATTGGAATATCTCTCGCCAATTATGGTGGGGGCAACAGATACCCGCCTATTATTACGGAGATGGTAAAGAAGACTTTGTAGTTGCTGAATCACTCAAAGAGGCTTTAAAACTTGCTCAACAAGCTGTCTCCTCGAACGGAGTCGAGAAGTCTTTATCAGCAGCTGATTTGCGCCAAGACAACGATGTACTAGATACCTGGTTCTCTTCTTGGTTGTGGCCTATTAGTGTATTTGGAGGTATTCTTGAGCCAGATAATGAAGAAGTAAATTATTACTACCCTACAAATGATTTGGTGACTGGTCCGGATATTTTGTTTTTCTGGGTGGCCCGTATGATTGTAGCTGGGTACGAGTTTCGTAATGAAAGACCTTATGAAAATGTTTATTTAACCGGACTGGTAAGGGATAAGCAGCGTCGCAAGATGTCAAAATCTTTGGGTAATTCCCCAGATGCCCTAAAATTGATTGAAGAATATGGTGCTGATGGTGTTCGTGTTGGTTTGCTTTTAAGTTCAGCCGCAGGTAACGATTTAATGTTCGATGAAGCTTTATGTCAGCAAGGAAAGAATTTTGCCAATAAAATTTGGAATGCCTTTAGATTGGTAAAAGGGTGGGAAGTAGCAGATATAGAACAGCCAGAAGCCGCTAAGATTGGAATTGAATGGTACACTGCCAAGTTTAATCAAACTTTAGCTGAAATTGAGGACCATTACAGCAAGTATAGGATATCTGATGCTTTGATGGCAATGTATAAATTGATATGGGACGATTTCTGTTCATGGTTCTTAGAAATAGTAAAGCCTGCCTACCAACAACCAATAGATAAGAAGACGTTGACGTCGGTTATTCATTTGTTCGAAGAAAACCTAAGAATACTGCACCCATTTATGCCATTTTTGAGTGAAGAAGTTTGGCAGCACATGAACGAACGTTCTCCTGAAGAAGCTTTGTGCATTGCAAATTGGCCCAAAGTCGGTACGACCGACAGTAATCTAATTGCAGATTTTGATTTTGCTGCTGAGGTAATTTCTGGGGTTCGTAATATTCGTAAAGAGAAAAATATTCCCAATAAAGATGAATTGGAGTTGTTGGAGCTTAACGCTGGAGGGGTCTCATCTAAACTGAACGCCATTATTACCAAATTAAGCAATCTATCTAACATCAGCACTGTTACGGAAGCAGAGGATGGGGCATTAAGTTTTAGGGTAAAGAGTAATGAGTATTTTATACCTATTGCTGGCGCAATAGATGTAGAAGAAGAATTGAAAAAACTGAATGAAGAATTAATATACACCAAAGGTTTTTTGCAATCTGTACAAAAAAAACTATCCAACGAGCGCTTTGTGAATAATGCTCCACCACAAGTCGTAGAAATGGAGCGTAAAAAAGTAGCTGATGCTGAAGCTAAGATTGAAACTTTGGAAAAGAGTTTAGCTAGTTTAGAATAAAGATAAAATGCAATAAAGTATGATATTAACTAATAAAATTATATTAATCGTTACATTTTTTTTGTTATTTACTTTTATAGTGAAAGCCCAAGGTAAAGGTATTGGTATTTCATATTCAAAGATAGTTGTTGATAAGGAATTCAACATTGACAAAGTATATTATAAATTCAGTGGAAAAAAGATTCCAAGAAAAGTATTCGCTAGTTTAACTAGGAAAAACCCCAATCTATATTTAGAGAAAGAATATAATGAACAGGGAAGGGTGATAAAGTATCTTTATGATAAGGATAATCAAGGAGTAAGACTTGTAAAGCCTAAAGCTATTGCTAAAGGAAACTTTCCCTCATTTAAATTCACAACAGTAGAAAAAAATAAAATAGTTTCTAAAAATTTATTGGGTAAAATTATTATTCTAAGATTTGAACTTTTTGTAAATGATTTCAGATTTAAAGAGAACGAAATTAAAGAACTGGACAGAAAAATAAATATTTCTAAAAATAAAGAGAATATAGAGGCTGTTATAATTTTTGAATGCTCTGAAAAGGAAATTATAAATGGCTTTTCTATACCTGATTCTAATTTTAAATTAGTTGGAAATGGTATGAATTTTATCCAAAAATTAGGTATTAGTAGATTTCCTTACACTCTAATAATTGATCAACAAGGTAACTTAATTGATAAATTTGCTTTTTCGGAGGATATCGAGCTTGATAAATATTTTAGATAATATATTCACTTTTTGACAAGAGTATTCGCAACCAATCCGCCTACAATTAAAAAGAGCCCAAGAAAACTCCAAATGGAATAGTTGTCATCAAACCAAAAGACACCAATGGCAATGGTAAAAATGACCTCGGTATATTTTATGGGAGCAACCTTATTAGTTGCTGCCATTTGAAAAGCTTTCGTCATATACACTTGGCCGAAGTAGCCAAAGATTCCTAGGCTCCCTAATAACACCCAATCCCAACCTTGGGGTTGTATCCATATAAAAATGGAGACAAGTCCACCGATCACCGTTGATAGAAACATAAAATAATTTACCACAACGACAGGGTGGTCGCTTTTACCAATCTTTCGAATCATTATATAAACTAGACCTGTAAAAACTGAAGCTGTTATTACCAGAGCCATACCGGTGTTGCTCACGTTTCCATCAAAACCTTTAAGGATGATAACACCAGAAAAAGCCATCAGAAAGAAGAGAAGCTGAATGGGTTTCAACTTTTCTTTTAACAAAAAAACTGCAAATATCGCGGCAAAAATAGGCGCGATGTAGCGCAAAGATACCGCGGTTCCAATAGTCAAATGTTTAAAGGACAGAAAGAACAAGCTCATCGAAATAAGGCCGAATAAAGCTCTGAGAGAGAGCAATTTTATTTGGTTTCCTAAAATCGGAATCTTATTTCTTAAAAGGTATGTGGTTGCGAATACACATGAAGTGATCGATCTAAAAAACACTAATTGAAACCCGGGAATATGTTCTAAATATTTGATAAAAGCGTTCATTAGCGAAAATGAGGCCGTACTAATGAGCATAAAAAGAAACGCTTTTTTCACAGGTAGAAATAAGTAAACAAAGCTACAGTATTAAATGGCGTATTTGTGTAATGTATTTTATCATTCACTTGTAAATATGTTACAAAAGACTTTTCTTTGTTTAAAATCATTCTAAATAATGTCAAAGGAAAGAGAAGTATCCAATAAATTGAGAATTTATCACCGTTATCTAGGCTTTTTTTTAACCGGAATAATGGCGGTTTACGCCATAAGCGGTATTGTTTTGATTTTTAGAAAAACAGATTTCTTAAAAATCGAAACTGTAAACGAAAAGCAGGTTGAAGCCAATTTAAGTGCTGAAGAGCTAGGTAAGCTTATAAAAATCAAAGGGTTGAACTTCACTGCTACAGATGGGGCAGTGGCAAAATTTGAGCAAGGCTTTTACAATACCCAAACGGGTGAAGTAAATTATAGCACTAAAAAGCTTCCATTAGTGCTTGATAAAATGACCCATATGCATAAAGCGACATCTAAAGACCCATTATTTTTTCTAAACATATTTTTTGGCCTTGCACTTCTGTTTTTTGTGGTTTCGGCGTTCTGGATGTTTTTACCTGGTAGTACAATATTTAAAAAAGGACTTTATTTCGTAGCAGGGGGCGTTGTTTTGACACTTATTATGCTGCTGGTGTAAGGTTTTTGAAAAATAGGTAACTTATAGGCATAACCTTTACACCTTAAGATGAAAAAAATCACCTATTTAGTATTTGTTTTTACTTGTTTATGGTCTAATGCACAACGAGATTGGAGTAGCGTTGAAATTACTTCCGAAAAACTTTCCGATAACATTTATGTGCTTTATGGTGCAGGGGGTAACATTGGTTTGGCCATCGGTGAAAAAAATGCCTTTGTGATAGACGATCAATTTGGGCCCTTATCTGAAAAAATATTGGGACATGTTAAGACCTTAACGAACAAACCAGTAAAGTGGGTTTTAAATACCCATTGGCATGGTGATCATACCGGGGGTAATGAAAATATGGCAAACCAAGGAGCAATAATAATTGCGCATGAAAATGTTAGAAAAAGAATGTCTACCAAGCAAGAACGTGGCGGTGGACGAGTTTCTGAACCTTCACCCGAAGCAGCCTTGCCAATACTAACTTTTAATGATAAGATGACACTTTACCTTGGCGGCGGAAAAAGTATGCATGCGATGCATGTTAACGATGCCCATACAGACGGTGATTCGTATTATTATTTTCCAGAAGATAATATACTGCACATGGGAGATAACTTTTTTGTTGGTCGTTACCCTTATATCGATTTAAATTCTGGCGGAGATATCGATGGATTAATTAGTAATGTCACTATGGCCTTGGGGATAATTGATGACGATACTAAAATAATTCCTGGTCACGGAAAAGTCACTGTTGGTAAAGAAGATTTGAAAAAATACAAAGAGGTAATCTCTGAATTGCGTGAACGCGTAATAAAAGCGCGAACTGAGGGTAACTCTCTGGAAAAAACCCAGAAACTTGGTCTTTCAAAAGAATGGGATTCAACTTTTGGACAAGGGTTTATCAACGCTGATCGTATTGTGGAGTTCATTTATAAGTCTGCAGATTAGCCCATAGAGCTTATTTCTTTTTCAAATGTTTTTTTTACTTCCTTATTTGGCTAAACGGGGCGATAATTAAACATTTAATTCTTTTTTTTGCGTCTTTATTCAAGGGTTCTGCAGTGTAAAAGTGCGAAATAGAGGGTTGAAAGTCTCTTTTTTACGCTCTTTGTGCTACACTATGCTACTTTTCGAGTATTTTTGGTATTTTCAATTTCACTATTTTTCACATTGAAATGCTCATTTTGTGAATATGAAAAACTTAGATAGACGTCATTTTTTAAAGAAAACCTCATTATCGGCGGCTGCGATATCAATACTGCCGAATACTTTATCCGCACAGCGGGAGCGTCCCTTAGGTGCAACCTATATGGGAGATTTTGCTGCGACTAAACTCGAGGTTGTTCGAGCTGCTTTTATTGGGGTAGGAGCAAGAGGGGGTAATCATTTAAAATTCTTGGCGGCTCTGCCCAATACCGAGGTGGTTGCTATTTGTGATATTTATGAAGATTTGGTGAAGCAAAAAGTAGGCTGGGTACGCGAAGTTTCAGATGAGAATAGACATCAGAATATTGCAGAATATTCGGGTGACGAAGATCAATGGCGACATATGTTGAAAGATGTGCGACCAGATATTGTTTTCATCGCTACCAATTGGCATAACCATGCACCTATGGCAATAGAAGCAATGAATATGGGTGCGCATGCTTTTGTAGAAGTGCCGATTGCCGTTAGCCTTCAAGAAATGTGGGATATTGTTGACACATCAGAACGCACCAAGAAGCATTGTATGATGCTTGAAAATGTAAACTACAGTAGAGATGAGCTGATGTTTTTAAATATGTGCAGGCAAGGAGTTGTAGGAGATATTTTGCATGGAGAAGCAGCCTATATTCATGAGCTAAGATGGCAAATGAAGGAAGAAGAAAGAGGGACTGGTTCTTGGCGCACGCATCATTATGCGAAAAGAAATGGCAATTTGTATCCTACGCATGGCCTGGGTCCGGTTGCACAGTATATGAGTTTGGGCAGGGGGGAAGATTCTTTTAAGAGTTTGGTTTCTTTTTCAACCCCTGCAGTAGGTAGAGAAAAGTATGCCGAAGCAAATTACCCAAAAGCACATAAATGGAATCAATTGGAGTATAAAGGTGGAGATTTAAATACATCTATAATTAAAACAAAATTGGGTAAAACTGTAATGGTACAATGGGATGAAACCAGTCCAAGGCCCTATTCAAGGTTGAATCTAGTTCAAGGAACTAAAGGTACACTTGCCGGTTTTCCAACTAGAGTAGCGCTGGAAGGTGGCGTTGAAGGAATCACTAAAGATCATCACTCATGGGTGCAAGGTGAGCAGTTGCAAGCATTATATGAAAAGTATGACCATCCTTTATACAAAAGACTTAATCAGGCAGCTAAGGGAAGTGGACATGGTGGAATGGACGGAATTATGGTCTACCGTATAGTAGAATGCCTTCAAAAAGGACTGCCCTTAGACCAAAACGTTTACGAAGGTTGTTTTTGGAGTGCCGTTGCCCCGCTAAGCGAACGCTCGGTGGCGAGTGAAGGAGCTCCCCAACCCTTCCCAGACTTTACAAGAGGAAACTGGAAAAACACAAAACCCCTTTCAATAATAAATTAGAATTTAAATGATTGATATAAAAGTTCCTGCAAGAATTTGTTTCTATGGTGACCATCAAGATTATTTAGGCCTGCCCGTAATTGCAGGTACTATAAACAGGTTTATACAGTTAAAAGCGGTGCCAAATGCTACCAATAATTTTGCTATTAAACTGCTAGATTTAAACGAGCGTGTGACCATAGCAGTTGATGATGCTTTGAAGAACGTACAGAATGGAGATTATTTTCGGTCTTGTATGGCTGTTCTAAAGGAAAAGGGATTTGCTTTTGAACAAGGTTATGATATTGAGATTGCAGGCAATATCCCTGTAAATGCTGGACTATCCAGTTCTTCTGCTTTGGTGGTTTGTTGGCTTCGGTTTTTGGTTAAGATTCAAAAAAAATCAATTGCCGTTTGTGATATAGAATTAGGTCACTTGGCCTATGAAGCAGAAGCCGTTTACTTTAAACAGCCCGGGGGCATAATGGATCAATATACCATAGCACAAGGCGGTATGCTATTTATCGATACGGAAACAGGAAAAAGTGGTAAGCTAAGCACACAGTTAGGTACATTGGTTGTTGCGGAGTCCGGTATTTCGAAACAGACCCTAGAGGTACTTCAAAATGCTCGAGTTTATGCTCAAAATGCAGTTGAGGCGGTACAAAAAAGGGTCCCCGAATTTAAAACTAGCGCTGCGACAGTTTCAGATTATGAAAAATATAGGGGCCTGGTGCCAGACAAGTTTCAAAATCATTGGTATGCGACGATACATAACTATGATATTACCAGAAAAGCACAGGCAGAGTTGTCTAAGAGTACTCCAGATATTAAAGTTTTGGGTGATTTAATGAACCAGCATCAAGAAATTCTTCAAAATCAGATTCAGAATACACCTCAAGAAATGATAAAAATGATGAATGCTGCAAGGAAAGCAGGTGCACTAGGTGCAAAAATAATTGGTTCTGGCGGCGGCGGCTGTATGGTGGCCATTACAACGGATGAATTAAAAAATAGGGTGATAGATGCTTTTCTTGCTTCAAACGCCGTAAATGCATATGAAGTACAACTAACATAGTTATTTATGAAGAATGAGAGTTTAGTGATAATGGCCGGTGGTGCCTCATCAAGAATGAAGCGGAGCTTAGCTTCATCTGGTTTAGATGATAAAACTTTAGCTATTGCTAAAAATCTACATAAGACATTAATACCCTTAGGTGAAGCCCAAAAACCATTGTTGTTTTATCTGTTGAAGAATGCAATTTCTGCTGAAATTAAGAGGGTATATGTGATTACATCTCCTGAAAATGGCGCATTCAAAGAGTTCGCCAAGGAATTTTTTAAAGAGGAAGCCCATATAAATATAAGCCTGCATTTTGCCGTGCAATATGTACCAGAAGACAGGGCTAAACCTCTAGGTACGGCCGATGCCTTGCAACAGTGTATAGACCAATATCCTGAATTGTTAAAAGAACGATTTACAGTTTGCAATGGCGATAATCTATACTCCACCGATGCGCTTATAGATTTAAAAAAGGAAAGGACGGCACCAAATGCACTTATTAGTTATAGTAGTGCCGGATTAAATTTTTCTGACGAGCGTATCGCCAAGTTTGCCCTCATGGATATCGATGAAAATGGATTTCTAAAAGGAATCGTTGAAAAACCCAATCCTGAAGAGGTTGATGGTTATAGAGATGCTGAAGGAATTCTAAGGGTTAGCATGAATATTTTCAGTTTTTCGGGCGATGTTGTTTATCCCTATCTTGAGAATTGTTTGCTGGATCCTGTACGCGATGAAAAAGAACTGCCCCAAGCAGTAAGAAAAATGGCCGGTGAAATTGATGGTGGAATCTACTGTTACCCTAGGTCAGAAGCTATTCCTGATTTGACCGATGCCAACGATATAAAGCGATTTATAGGCTAGAATTGTTCTGGTTTAAACTATTCTAAGACTTATTTTTATCTTTATCTCATGGAGACCTATGCCAACGCCTTGCTTTATGCCATACCTTTTTTTACTGGTTTAGTGCTTGTTGAGGTGCTTTATGGTGCACTTGTTAAGAATCAAAAGCATAATGTGATGGATACTGTAAGCAGCCTAAGCTCTGGTTTGACCAACATTATAAAAGACTCTTTAGGCCTTGTTCTAGTTCTTGTAAGTTATCCTTTTTTAGCAGAAAATCTTGCGCTTTTTGACATAAATACCACTTGGTTGGTATGGTTGATAGCTTTTATAGCAATAGATTTTGCAGGATATTGGAATCATCGGTTAAGCCATCACATCAATATTTTTTGGAATCAACATGTAATTCATCATAGTAGCGAAGAATTTAATCTCGCTTGTGCCTTAAGACAATCAATTTCAAATCTCATTGGTTATTTTGCCTTACTCCTTATTCCTGCTGCGATACTTGGCATTCCTAATGAGGTGATAGCCATTTTGGCACCCATACATTTGTTTGCCCAATTTTGGTATCATACGCAGCATATCGGTAAAATGGGCTGGTTAGAATATGTTATTGTAACCCCTTCTCAACATAGGGTTCATCACGCCATCAATCCAGAATATATAGATAAAAATTTAGGACAAATTTTATGTGTTTGGGACAGACTGTTTGGTACTTTTCAAGAAGAACTTGAGAATGTACCTCCACAATATGGTGTGTTAAAACCGGCCGCAACATGGAATCCAATTCTAATTAACTTTCAACATTTTTGGCGATTGGTTAAAGACGCCTGGAGAACAAGAAGTACCTGGGATAAGGTTCGAATTTGGTTTATGCCCACTGGTTGGCGACCTACAGATGTTTCTGAAAAATATCCGGTATCGATAATTGAAGACGTTTATAATTTTAAAAGGTATAAACCCAAAAGTTCGAATTTGTTAAAAGGATATGCTATTTTTCAGCTATTGGCAAATACTTTTTTGTTATTGTTTATGCTCTATAATTACGCTGAAATCGACTTTAGGGAACTGTTGTTATTTAGTGCTTTTGTGTTTGTAGGCATCTTCGCATATACAAGCCTAATGGATAGAAAGCCTTATGCCTTTTGGGTAGAACTTTTAAGAGGCTTAAGTGGTTTTGCTGTTCTTTTTCGAAACGGTGATTGGTTTGGGTTAAATTCTTTTGTGAGCTTTGGTAGTAATTTTATGATGGTTTACTTTATCCTAAGCATAGGATGTAGTTTTTATTTTACTTTTATTGAAAAAGAAAGAACCGAACAAGCCTTAGTTATTTAGTAGTCTTTTTTTAGCGAAGTTTCCACCAGCTCTACATACTCTTTCATTGCTTGCTTGCGACTAATATTTTTTGCCTGAATTAGGGCATTTGCTTTGAAAGCGTTGATTAAAGGTGTTTTGCTTCCGGGGTTGTCAAAGTTTTTCTTCGCTATTTTGTAATAGGCATAGAGTTTAAGTAGCAAATCTGCGGGTATGGGCTTTGAGTAGTTGTTTACGAAAGCAACGGCCTCTTCAAACTTTATATGTGTCTTTTCACTACCCATCTTGACTTTTAAGTGTAGCAATGCACGTTTTTGCTCCTACTACTTTTTGATTTAAGTCTACTGTTATATCCGCATCTAATGGAAGAAATAAATCTACTCTTGAGCCAAACTTTATGAACCCGGCATCTTCACCTTGTGTAACTTGTTCTCCTTCTTCTGCATAATTTACTATTCTTCTGGCTAAAGCCCCGGCAATTTGTCGATAAAGAATTTCACCAAATTTAGGAGTATGTATCACTACAGTCGTGCGTTCATTTTCAGTACTTGATTTTGGGTGCCATGCTACGAGATATTTACCTGGATGGTATTTAGAAAAGGTGATTGTACCACTGGAAGCATATCTGGTAACATGTACATTCAGCGGAGACATAAAAATAGAAACCTGCTTTCTTTTTTCTTTAAAATACTCAGTTTCTTCTACTTCTTCAATCACAACGACTTTACCGTCTACAGGAGCTAAGATTTCATCAAAATTTGGCGTAACCAGACGTTTTGGGTTGCGAAAGAATTGTAGTATTAGAACAAGAACTATGAAAGCAGCCAATTGAAAAGCAATTCTTAACCAATCAATAGGAACAAAGAATTGTGCCGAAAGAATAATTCCTACAGTGATAAAAAATGTAACTAAAATTATCGTTTGTCCTTCTCTATGAAACATAAGAAAATAAGTTTAAGGTCAAATATGCGAACGGCGCTGCAAAAACTAAACTGTCCAATCTATCTAAAATTCCTCCATGACCCGGTAAAATGGCGCCACTATCTTTAACTCCTGCTATGCGTTTAAATTTAGACTCCAATAAATCTCCTAGTCCACCTGTTACAACAATTACTGTTGCTAAAATTAACCATTGATTTAGACTTAAAGTGGTTTCGTATTTGGCCAAAAAATAGGCCGCAATTAATGCAAAAATAAGACCACCAAGAGAGCCCTCCACCGTTTTTTTAGGTGAAATGGATGGGTATAGTTTAGTTCGCCCTAAAGTTTTACCCACTAGGTATGCAAAAGTATCACTTACCCAGATTAAAATAAAGATACCCATGATTAAAAATTGAGCAAACTTGTCGTCCTTATACGGAATCATGGTAAGGAATATGCACCCTCCGCCAATATAAAATAAACCAATAATAAATTTTTGAATGGTAGTAAAGGAGCGCTCTTTTTTTGAAAATAAGAATGTCAATAAAGCCAAATTAATGGTTATTGTGAAGAGCATTAGTAAAGTTATAAGTGCTTTGTCAGATACCAAATAGATATAGGCCCACCACAAACCGAGATAAGCTATAAAGATGTAATAGCCTCTTAAATGGGTAAGCCTTTTAAATTCATAAAGACAGGCTAGACCAAAGACCATAAATAGGAAGTCAAAAGCGTCTGAATTTAAAAAAACTGCTGAAAGTAATAAGATAACGTAGAGAACACCAGTAAGTGACCTTCTTAAAATTTCTTTCATTGATTAGTAATCTTCTAAAAGTAAAAGATATACATTTTTCGAGGCACTACCGTAAGAAAGAAAGTCATTTTTATTTTCTGCGGTCAATTGAAAGTGTTTTAGAGTGGTGATGTTATCAGGAATTTTCTTAGCGTATTTCTTTTTGATAATCTTTAAAGCCTCACTTATTGAATCTACTAATTGACTTGTGGTGGCAAACACAATAAGGTTCGATGGAAGCTCATTTAATTTCTTTTCCTCTATTTGATTAGAGCAAACTAATATAGAGCCGTTATGGGCAACCAAATGCTCACAAGTTGTAAAAAATACATCACTATCTTTTCGCTTATTGGTAAAAAGCATTTTTTCTTTTGAGAATCGCTTCTCTAGTCTTTCGTCGATACAATAGAAGAATTTATTTCTCCAATCATTTTCGGCAATAATATTTGACAATGCACCTTGAATCTCAGAAAAGTTTTCACAGTAAATGAACTTGCCTCCGTTCTTTTTAAAATAGATGGTGAACTTTTCATCAACCGGTATTTTAAGGTCGGGCATATGTTCTCCCCTGGTTTCCGTAGTTTCTTTAGAAACCTTTTTTCCTCCTCCAAAAAGTTTACCAAATAAACCCATTAGTCCGGTAGCAACGAATTAGTATCAACACTAAATTTATTCACTTTCTTCATCTGTGGTCGCTTTGACCTTTTCCTCTGCAAGGGCTTGCTTTTCAAAAGGTCTTTTTCCAAAGATTTTTTCTAAATCATCTTTAAAAATAACCTCTTTTTCTAAAAGCCGTTCAGCAAGTGTGGTTAATTTATCTTTGTTTTTATCCAATAAATCAATGGCACGTGCGTATTGTTCTTCTATAATTTTAGAGATTTCTTCATCAATTTTTTGAGCAGTTTCTTCACTATACGGTTTGGTGAACCCATATTCATTTTGCCCTGATGAATCATAATAGGTGATATTACCCAGCTCTTCATTAAGGCCATAAATGGTAACCATTGCCCGTGCTTGTTTGGTAACTTTTTCCAAATCGCTTAAAGCACCAGTAGAGATTTTATTGAACATTACCTTTTCTGCCGCACGGCCCCCCATGGTAGCACACATTTCGTCTAACATCTGGTCAGGTCTTACGATTAGGCGTTCTTCGGGCAAATACCAAGCTGCACCGAGAGATTGTCCTCTGGGTACTATAGTAACCTTTACCAATGGCGCTGCATGTTCTAACATCCAACTTACAGTGGCATGACCAGCTTCGTGAAAAGCAATGGTCTTTTTCTCTTCTTGGGTAATTATTTTATTCTTTTTCTCGAGCCCCCCAACAATTCTGTCAACTGCATCTAAAAAGTCTTGTTTGTTTACCGCTTTTTTCTCTTTTCTAGCAGCAATTAAAGCAGCTTCATTACAAACATTGGCAATATCAGCGCCTGAGAAACCAGGGGTTTGTTTTGCAAGAAAGTCTAAATCTAGCGTTTCTGCTGTTTTTATTGGGCGAAGATGTACCTCGAAAATCTCTTTACGCTCTCTAATGTCTGGTAAATCAACATAAATCTGACGGTCAAAACGCCCGGCACGCATTAAGGCCTTATCCAAAACATCTGCACGGTTGGTCGCTGCCAATACAATTACATTTGTGTTGGTTCCGAACCCATCCATTTCAGTTAATAACTGGTTCAGGGTGTTTTCGCGTTCATCATTAGAACCAGTAAAATTACTTTTCCCCCTTGCACGACCTATGGCATCAATCTCGTCAATAAATATAATTGCCGGAGATTTATCTTTTGCCTGTTTAAATAAATCTCGTACGCGTGAAGCTCCCACACCAACGAACATTTCAACAAAGTCAGAACCTGAAAGTGAGAAGAAAGGAACTTTAGCCTCACCGGCAACTGCTTTTGCCAATAATGTTTTTCCTGTTCCTGGAGGGCCTACTAAAAGGGCACCTTTAGGAATTTTTCCGCCAAGTGAAGTGTATTTATCCGGATTTTTTAAGAACTCAACGATTTCTTCAATCTCTTCTTTTGCACCTTCTAATCCTGCCACATCCTTAAAAGAAGTTCTAGTATCTGTTTTTTCATCAAAAAGCTTTGCTTTTGATTTTCCAATATTGAATATTTGACCTCCGGCACCACCGCCTGCACCACCTGACATTCTTCTCATCAGATAGATCCAAATACCTATAATTAAAATGAAAGGAAGTATAAAGGATAGAACATCGCCAAGATAATTTTGTTCCGTATCAAATTCTACGATTGTTTCTAAGCTATTCTCAGCTTTGATTTCATCAATCTCATTTTGAAAAATCTGTAAATCACCATATTCCAAAATATACTGGGGAACAATACCGGTATAAGGAATTAAGGGCTTCTCATTTACCTTAGCGTGAACTTTCTTTTGAAGCGCAGCTTCGGTCAAGAAAACCTTGGCCTGCCCCATATTTTTTATCACAATGATTTTTGCAATATCCCCGTTTCTAAGGTATTCTTGCAATTCAGAAGTGGTAGTTTTTTCTGTACTTGAAAAAGCACTGTTGCCTATTAATTGAAAACCAATTATCAGGGCCAGTACCACACCATAAATCCACCATGAACTAAAACGAGGTTTTTTCGGGGTATTTGAATTGTTGTCTTTTGCCATTTTTTTCTATTGATTATAGCTACTCTCTACAAGGGTTACTTTAGCGTCTCCCCAGAGGCCTTCAATGTCGTAGAAGTCCCTAATATGTTTTTGAAATACGTGTACAACCACATTTACGTAGTCCATTAAGACCCATTCAGCATTTTCAGAGCCTTCTACATGCCATGGTTTGTCTTTAATAGCCTTACTTACCGTCTTTTGTATTGAAGATACGATTGCGTTGACGTGTGTGTTAGATGTACCATTGCAAATAATAAAGTAGTCGCAAACTGTATTCTCTATCTCTCTTAGATCAAGAAGGTTAATATCTACCCCTTTGACTTCTTCTACACCATGTATGATTAAAGATATTAGTTCATCTGCGCTAGCCTTGTTTTTCTGCATTCAATAATTTTAGGTTTCTACAAAGTTATTGTTTTTTTGGTTTGTCGCACTGCGTTTTTAACATTACATTCAACATTAAGTTTTC
Organism: Croceitalea marina; assembly: GCF_042684265.1. Taxonomy (NCBI): domain Bacteria; kingdom Pseudomonadati; phylum Bacteroidota; class Flavobacteriia; order Flavobacteriales; family Flavobacteriaceae; genus Croceitalea; species Croceitalea marina. The sequence continues at coordinate 36,117 of NZ_JBHULB010000002.1, forward strand.
TTGCGTACCTATGTCAATAATCAAACTTAATGCCACGGACTCTACCAATGTTTATTTAAAAGAATTGGCACTATCGCAGCAGCTTGATGATTTCACGGTAGTATCAACAGAATTACAACGCAAAGGTAGGGGGCAAATGGGGTCTGAATGGCTATCCGATAAGGGTAAAAACTTAACCGTCAGTATCTTAAAAAAGTTGAGTGCTTTTCATGTAGAAAATCAATTTGACCTAAACTGTATAGTATCTTTAAGTATATATGACGTTTTGCATGAATTGACAGTGCCGAATTTAAGTGTAAAATGGCCAAACGACATTCTGTCAGGAAATCAAAAAATATGTGGAATTTTAATTGAAAATGTTTTAAAAGGAAAGCTGATTCACCTGGCTATTTTAGGAATTGGTCTTAATGTAAACCAGACTGACTTTCAAAATGTAGAAAAAGCGAGTTCTCTTAAATTGCTGTTAGGTCAAAATTTGGATTTGGATGAGCTGCTAACCAAAGTTTTAGATAAGCTAAAATCTTACTTTTTAATTTCTAGAGAGGAGTTAAAAACACTTTACTTAAAAGTATTATTTAGAAAAGATAAACCTTCTACGTTTAAAGACCTTAGTAATAGAAGTTTTACAGGCATAATTAGAGGTGTTGACCCCTCTGGCAAATTACTGGTTGAGTTGGAAGGCGGCTTGTTAAAGCCGTTTGATTTAAAAGAGTTGAAGTTGCTGTATTAGCTGATTTTATCCATATTCGTGGACAAAGTCTCCATAAATTTTGTAATCGGACTTTTAATCATCATTGCCATCATAGCATTAAACTCCCCTTCAAAACTTAGGCTAACTTCACTTTCGTTTTCTGATAAGGCCTTAATATCGGCAGTTAGTGTAAAAGGCAATTTATCACTCGCAGCTCCAAGAACAACCTTTTCGTTTGGAAATTTTTCTTTTAATCTTAATACGATTTCGGGCATACCGCTTAATGCAAAACGAAACGTATTTTCATCTAAAACTTCGAATTTGTCAATGTTTTCGGGCATTAGAATTTCAAAATTTTTAATATCCACTAAAAAATCAAAAACTTCCTTATCACTTTTCTGAACGACTTTTTTATTTGCTTCTATATGCATTAAACTAGGGTTTCCACTGCGACGGATTTGTTTTCCATTGCATAAGGGTTTGTAAATTTTCTTCTTTTATATAATTCGTGTCCGAGGCTTGTTGAATTAAATGTTCATAATCACTAAGGGTATGCAGTGCTACCTCGGCATTTTTAAAATTATCGGATGCAACTTTAAAACCATAGGTAAAAATAGCCACCATTCCCTTTACATTCGCTCCAGCATCTTTTAAGGCGTTTACAGCATTAAGACTGCTTTTACCGGTACTTATCAGATCTTCTATTACAACAATATTCTGCCCAGATTCTAAATGACCTTCTACTTGGTTTTGCCTACCATGAGATTTTGGTTCTGGTCTTACATAAATAAAAGGTAAGCCCAAGGCTTCGGCAACTAAGATGCCAATACCGATGGCCCCTGTGGCAACCCCAGCGATCACATCAGGTTTTCCATAAAGGGTCTCTACTTGTTTTGCCATCTCTTCTCGAACAAAGTTTCTTATTTGAGGATAAGATAGTATAATTCGGTTGTCACAATAGATGGGAGACTGCCATCCGGAAGCCCACGTGAAAGGGCTTTCAGGTTTCAACTTTATTGCATTAATTTGCAGTAATAGTTCGGCCGTTTTCTTAGCGCTGTTCTTGTCTAAAATCATTGCGCAAATGTATAAAGTTTTTGTTAATGAATCTCCACTGATTTTAACAAATAAGAGGCCCGAGAATAACACAGGAAATGTTTTCTTAATGGAGGATGATGATATCAGTTATGCTATCACCGCTCTTTCTAAAAAAGTATTGGATGTTGCCTATATTTATGACCCTACCGAGGAAATAATAGAAAAATTCAGTATGAAGATACCTCTCGTAACTGCGGCAGGAGGAATGGTTCGAAACGAAAAAGGCAAAGTGCTTTTTATCTATAGAAATGATAAATGGGATTTACCTAAGGGTAAGCTGGAAAAAGGTGAGTCGATTGAAAAAGCGGCAATAAGGGAGGTAGAAGAAGAAACAGGAGTAAAAAATCTTGTGATCAAGAACTATTTAAAAACTACCTATCATATTTTTAAGAGAAATGGCGAGCACCGACTTAAGAAAGTAGTTTGGTTTGATATGACAACGACTTATTCAGGTAAATTGATTGCCCAAAAAAATGAGGGAATTACCAAAGTAAAATGGAAAGGATCAAAAAAAACGGCAAAGGCACTTAAAAATTCTTACCTGAATATCAAACTTCTTTTTGATGACGAGTTAATGCAATAAGATTTTTTCTGATTCGCTATTCTTTCGAATTCTATAGATGGGATATTGCATATGCGCTTCTTCGTAATACTTTGATTGTTTAAAAATCCAATCTAGTTGTGCATACCAATTTTTGGAAAATGTTTCATCTTCTTCCTTTTTTGCGTGAAAATCAGCTCGGAGTATTGAATCCTGTTCAAGTAATTTCAAAGCTTCATCTTCAAAAACATAAGGAGAAAAACCTTCTTTTTGTTGCAACACAGTATCGAAAAAATTCCAATTGAAAAATGAATCGGGTCCATTGGGCTCCAAGGTTTCTAAAAGATAGCGAACCCCTTCTTGATTCGTTGGAACCACAAAATCACCTTTGGTAAAAGCTGCTGTTTTTTTAGTGCTATTTACCTTGGTATTGTAGTGCAGGTAGTGCCCTTCATAAGGATTTTTTCTAGTGTCATAAGACTCAATTTTATAAGACTCGACCGATAAACTAGTATCTTTTTCAAGCTCAAAAAATCTTATGTTATTATCACTTAACCTATCAATAACTTTTTTCCATCCTTTTTTAAAGATATATGCAGCAGGAATTTCAACAGTATCCTGAGCGATAAAGTAGTTTTGATAAATTACTTTTTTAGTAAATGGTTTATCGCGATTGTATTTTAATCTAGGTAGACCCGTAACCGGGCTAATCAAAGTGTCCGCTTGATAACCTTTAAAATCTAGAGAACTATTTTGAATAGTATCTATCTGCCAGTTCAAGTGATACGTTTTGGTTTTGGCAAAATGCTCAAACTGCTCGATACGAAGGTTTTTGATGTTTTGTTTTTCATCATTAGCAATAGCGATTGCCGATACCATTAATTCATAAGTGCCTTTAACCCTTTGATTATAAGGTTTTAGCATATGTGTTTCTACCATTAAACCTAATGTATTCCATAAGGTTGTATAACCGGTTGAATATCTGGGGACATCTAAAAATTGCGAGAATCCGGTTTCTGGAGGTCTATTAAAAACGTTGACATAGGGTGTAATATCCCAATCTTTAGCCTTTAGATGATTTTCCAATTTGAGCTGAAACTCTTTGTTGAGATATTCCCCAAGTTTTCCGCCCAATTTGTTGTGCTGTGTAAAAAGATGGGTAAGCGTGTATTGGTAATCTGCGCCATTACTTACGTGATTGTCAATAAATACATCTGGTTTTATGAGATGAAATATTTCCGCAAAAGACTTTGCATTTTTAGTATCTGCCTTTATAAAATCCCTGTTCAAATCATAATTTTGGGCGTTTCCTCTAAAGCCATAAGAAATAGGCCCGTTTTGATTGGCTCTTGAGGTAGAGTTGCGATTTAACGCCCCACCAATATTGTAAATAGGAATTGTAGCAATTACTACGTCTTTTGGTGGTGTTATGGTTTCATTTGCCAAATCACGAAATAGAAGCATTGTAGCGTCTATACCGTCACTTTCACCAGGGTGAATGCCATTATTTATAAGTAAAAGGAGCTGTTCTTTTCGAATTTTTTCGAAATTGAAATTTCCTTCAGCATTAAAAGTGACTATATGCAAGGGGTAACCACTATCTGTATTTCCGATAGTTTGAATATTAACCTCAGGGAATTCTTTTGCTAAATTTCGATAGAACTCAATGGTTTGACTGTAGGTAGCGGTTTCTTTTCCTCCTGATTGCTCAAAAACTGTTTTGAAAGAAGCGTTTTGTTCTTCTAGGGTTGTTTCACAGGAAATAAATAGGAGCAATAAGAATAGAAAAAAGTAATTTTTCATTACTGTTTTAAGATTTGAAAAGGTTGAATTTCAAATCAAAAGTAAGTAAAACTTCTTTTTAAGAGGCCAAATCCATTTTGTGTAAATCATTTAATTCAATCTTATAAATGGGTTTGTTTACAAAATCAATGTGGTGATTTGTTTTGGCCCTAAAGCTTAACCATTTCTCTCTATCATTTGGGTCAATGGAAGAGGTTATAATATTGATAAGAATACGCTCTTTAATCTCCAGTCTTATGAATTCTTCTAGAAAGTCCCATCCATTTAAAATAGGCATATTAATATCTAGAAAAATCACCTCAGGTAGCACTTTATTTGAGGTAATGCGGGCCATGACTTCCTCTAGGCCCAATTGCCCATTATTAAATTCAAATACTTCGCTTTTAATACTAATTTTAGATAACATTTTTCTCATTCCAAAGCGCATGATTGGATCATCATCAATTACAAAAATAGTTTTAATATCCCTCATTTAAATATACTTTAAAAGTTGTTCCTTTATTTATTTCGCTACATGCTATTATACTTCCACCCATAGCTTCTATTTGATTTTTACTGATGTAAAGCCCAATACCTCTCGCATCTTTATTGTCGTGAAAGGTTTTATACATACCGAAGAGTTTATCTCCATTCTTATCTAAATTTATTCCAATTCCGTTGTCTTTAATACTGAGAACTACTTTGTTTTCATTTTTTTTCGCCGTAATGGTAATCTTTGGATTTCTATTTGGATGCTTGTACTTTACCGCATTGGTCAGCAAATTCAATATGATATTCTCAATATATGCCGGTATACCATGAACATTAAGGTTTTTAGGAATAGTGTTTTCATATTGTACTTTGTTCTTTTGGAATAGTGCAATAAGATTTTCATGAACTGAATCAAAAGACGCCCTTAGATTTATGCTTTCTCTGGTTACGTTGGTGTTGGTATTGATTTTAACTACTTCATTTAAATTATCTAGTGTGCCTAAAAGATTGTCAGATGCTTTTGATAGCATTTTTACAATTCTATCTTTTTCACTTTCGTCTTTTTCATTTGTCAAGAATTCTAAGAGCATTGAAAAATTAGCGGTGTGCGATCTTAAATTATGTGATACGATATGAGCGAAATTTACCAGCTTTTTGTTTTGTACCGAGGTTACATCTATTAAATGCCTTAACTCATGCTCTTTTTCTTTTAAGGTAGAAATATCCATACTAATACCTAAAAGGGCATAAGTCTGACCTCTAACATCTGTTAACGGAATCTTTGATACCAAAAGAGGCACTTCGGTGCCATCTTTTTTTCTTAACAACTCCTCTTTTGCTAGAATAGGAGTTTGATTTTTCATAATCTGCAAATCTTCCTCTCGCAGAATTTTGGCCATTTCCTCATCGTATAGGTCGAAGTTATTCTTGCCAAGTATTTCATTGGGATTACTAGCACCAAAAAAATCACATTCTGCTTTATTGACCAATATTTTTCGCGACTCTATATCCTTTATATAAACATTTAAAGGCAGGTTGTCAACTAGGGTATGTAGTAATTTTTCATTTTCCCTAACTTGAATTTCAGATTTTACTTGCTCGTCAATATCTTGAAAAGTACCTAAAAGCTTTACGATTTTTCCGTTTTTATAAAGCGGTTTGCCAGATGAAAGTACCCAACGTTCGTTCCCCTTTTGAGTCACTATTTGCAAGCGCTCTTGAAATTTATTGCCCGTTTCCATGGAATTATGGACTAGCATTGAGATTTTATTGCGACTATGCCCTAATTTGTAAAATTCTATCGCTGTATCTACATCAGGTTTATAGTCGTTGGGAACTTCATGAATTTTTTTTGTCATTTTTGACCAAGAAAGTTTATTGCTCTTCAAGTCGTATTCCCAAGTACCTACTTTTGAGATTTCTGATTTTGTTTCTAAGAGTGTTCTTAGTTTTTCTATTTGAAGCTCTCTTTCAAAAGTTTCGCTAATGTCTTTGGCGGTCACAATTATTCCCAATATCTTTTTCTCAATGCTACGATAGGGTTTAAATGTCCAAAGAATATGTTTGAGAATAGTCGTATCACTTACGGCACACCGATACGATATTTCTTTTCCGTTGATCAAACAGTTAGTGAGCAGGTCAAACCATTCGCCGTTATTAGCTTTAAAGCATTCCAGTTGGTCGTTGTTTTTTGTGTTTTCGTTTAAAAAAGAAAATAGAGTTTTCCAACCCTGTGAGGTACTTATAAAATTAAGGTCATTATCTAACAAAGCAGTGGCGTTTGGCAATTGCTTTATTAGATAGGCGTAACTAGTATCTAATGGGTTCGCTGTATGTGAAGTATAGGTGTTGATAAGCTGTTAATAAGTAATTTCTTACTAAATTATAGGTTCACTTAAACGCACCCTAGATTATGTTGTGAACTAGCTACATTTTGTGGTTTATGTAAGAAAAACCTTAAAAATTTAAAAAATATGGACTACTTATCAGTGGTTATTACTGTGTCTGGTACTAAAAGAGTGTAATCTCCACCATTTCTAATTACATCACGAACAATAGAAGAACTTATATATGATTTGCCCGAAGATGTTAATAAGAAGACAGTTTCTATTTCTGAGAGATGTCTGTTTGTATGGGCAATAGCTTTTTCAAATTCAAAATCCGCCGGATTACGGAGTCCTCTTAAAATAAAACCAGCATTGATTTCTTTACAGAAGTCTACCGTTAAACCTTTATAGGTAACTACTTTTATTTTAGGTTCATCTTTAAAGGCCTCTTCAATAAACTTTTTGCGCTCTTCTAATGAGAACATATATTTTTTATCGGCATTGATTCCAATAGCAATGTAGAGTTCATCAAAAACTGTAATTCCTCTCTTAATAATATCATAATGGCCAAGGGTAAGTGGGTCAAAAGATCCAGGAAAAATTGCTCGCTTCATCTTAAATGCTATTGTTTACTAAAATTACGTAATTATTTCTTCAGGGCTTCTTCTAGGGCACTTTCAAAAAGCTCAGGTAAATCGATACCATGAATATTGGCTTGTTGCGGTAAGATACTTTCTTCCGTTAGTCCTGGTGTGGTGTTAACCTCGATTAAATAAGGTTCATCACCGATAAAAATGAATTCGCTTCTAGAAAATCCTTTTAGTTTTAAAGTTTTGTAAATATACTGCGCTACTTCAGTAACGTTATTCTGTTGTTTTTGCGAAATTCTAGCAGGAGTAATCTCTTGAGATTTTCCTTCATATTTTGCTTCGTAGTCAAAAAAATCATTTTCACTCACGATTTCAGTAATCGGCAATACTGTTACCTCTCCCTTATAGGTAATTACACCAACGGAAACCTCAGTTCCGTCAAGAAAGGATTCAATAATAATTTCATCATCTTCATCAAAGGCTTTTTTTATGGCTTCTTCGAGTTCACTTTCTTCATATACTTTCGAAATACCAAAACTGCTTCCGGCCTTATTGGCCTTTACAAAACAGGGTAGGCCAACTTTTTCTACAATAGCGGTTGCATCCACGGCATCACCCAAATTTAAAAAATAAGATGTCGCACATTTAATACCATAGGGCTTTAGAACACTTAATAAATCTCGTTTGTTAAAGGTCAAGGCAGACTGGTACGTATCGCATGAGGTGTGGGGAATATTCAAAAGCTCAAAGTAAGCTTGCAAAATGCCATCTTCCCCAGGCGTACCATGCACCGCATTAAAAACTGCATGGAATTTTATTTTTTCATCATTTAATTGAATACTAAAATCATTTTTATTTACATGGTGTTCTATTTTATTCTCATCAAGATAATACCATGAATGTTTGGTAATATAGATAGGGTAAGAGTTATACTTTTTACTATTTAGATGTTTATGCACAACACTTCCACTTTTTATAGAGATATCATACTCACTTGAAAAGCCGCCCATTATAATGGCTACGTTTTTTTTCATTAATACACTTTATAACTCTTCTAATTGGAGGTCTGACAATGCCTTCAACCAGAATAATAAACATTCGATTTTTACAGTTCTATGATTTAGATTCAAATATCATAAGCCCAAAGTAAAGAAAAAAGAGGGGTTTCTTTTATATTTGTTCGGTTAACAGTTTTTCATGAAACATTTTTTTCAGTTTTTAAAGAGCAAAACTTTTTTAATTCAACTAGGGCTTGCAGTGGTTGTGCTGCTTTTGCTGGTTTTTTTAACCCTGCAGTGGTTGAAGAGTGAGACCAATCATGGAGAATTTGTTGAAGTGCCCGATTTTGCAAAAATGTCGGTTCAAGAAATGCGAAAAGCGGCTGAAGATGCCGGGCTCAGATACGAGGTTTTGGACTCTACAAATTACAATCCAGAATTCCCGAGGTTTTCTATTCTAGAACAAGACCCTGTTGCTGGAAGTAAGGTAAAGGATAATCGAAAAATATACTTTACCGTAAACCCATCAGGGTATAAGAAGGTCACTATTCCTGACATTATACAGGTTACTAAGAGAAATGCCACTTCACGTTTAAGAGCAGTTGGGTTAGACGTTCAAAGGGTGACTTATATTGACGAGCTTGGAAAAGATATGGTCTACCGAATGAAATACAAGGGAAAATATGTAAACCCAGGTGACAAACTTCCGAAAACCTCAAAGTTAGAATTGGTGTGCGGTAATGGCACCATAACCCAACAGGCGCGAATTCAAGCGGATTCTAATTAATATGTGCGCCGACCAAAATCTAGAAGAACCGCAAGAAGAGCTTTATGAGCATCATAAAATCAGCGCAGCAAAGGGTCAAGAACCTTTGCGTGTTGATAAGTTCCTGATGAATTTTATTGAAAATGCAACCAGAAATAAAATTCAAAAAGCGGCAAAAGATGGTAATATTTGGGTAAATAATCAGATTGTTAAGCAAAATTATAAGGTAAAGGCGGGTGATGAGGTTCGCGTTTTGTTTACACATCCACCTTATGAATTCTTACTTACTCCAGAAAATATTCCTTTAGATATTGTTTATGAAGATGAGGTACTTTTAGTGGTAAACAAGCCAGCAGGTATGGTAGTTCATCCTGGGCATGGCAACTATTCGGGAACTCTGATTAATGCCTTGGTCCACCATGTTGAAAATTTGCCCAATAACAGCTCGGAACGCCCCGGTTTGGTGCATCGAATCGATAAAGATACTTCAGGACTTCTAGTTGTAGCAAAAACAGAAGCTGCAATGACCTATCTATCTAAACAGTTTTTCGAAAAAACCAGTGAACGAGAATATATAGCCTTGGTTTGGGGTAATTTAGCGGATGATGAAGGTACAATAGAAGGTAATTTGGCCCGCCACCCTAAAAACAGGCTACAAATGGCTGTTTTTCCTGAGGGAGATGAAGGTAAAGAAGCGGTAACGCACTATAAAGTACTAGAGCGGTTAGGTTATGTCACTTTGGTTTCATGTAAATTAGAAACGGGCAGAACGCATCAGATTAGGGTTCATATGAAGTATATTGGTCATACCTTATTCAACGATGAGCGTTACGGAGGTGATAAAATTCTAAAAGGAACAACATTCACGAAATACAAACAGTTTGTGGAGAATGCTTTTAAAATTCTACCAAGACAAGCCTTACATGCAAAGACACTTGGCTTTAAACATCCTGTAACCGGAGAACCAATGCAATTCAATTCTGAAATTCCGGATGATATGCAGCAATGTATAGAGAAGTGGCGTAAGTATGCGCAACATGCCGAATAATATAAATTCTTTCAATCCTTACATAACGAAGTCCTGTTAAAGTGTATGCTCTATTACAGATTTTGGTTTTATTTTTGAATTAAAATGAAAAGGAAATGAAAATTGTTATTTCACCGGCAAAATCGCTAGATTTTGAAACGAAGCTGCCCACAGAAGAGTTTAGTACCCCCCAGTTTATTGAGCAGTCGACTAAACTCAATAAGGTTTTGGCCAAAAAGAAGCCTAAAGCCCTTTCAGAACTGATGTCTATTTCTGATAATTTAGCGCAATTGAATTGGGAGCGTAATCAAAAATTTTCAACTCCTTTTACTCCAAAAAATGCACGCCCCGCGGTTTTTGCCTTCAATGGTGATGTATACCAAGGTTTAGATGCCTATACTTTACCTAAAGAAAAACTGGCCGATCTTCAAGATACTTTAAGAATATTATCTGGTCTATATGGCATACTTAGACCGCTTGATTTGATGCAGCCTTATAGACTAGAAATGGGCACACAACTCAAAATTGGTCGTAAAAAGAACTTATACGAGTTCTGGAAAGAACAATTGACGGAACATTTGAATACCGAGTTAGAAGATAATGAGCTTTTTGTAAACCTTGCCAGTAACGAGTATTTTGGGGCTGTAGATGAGAAAAAACTAAAAGTACCCGTAATCACACCTATTTTTAAAGACTGGAAGAATGATAAGTTGAAAGTAATTAGCTTTTTTGCCAAAAAAGCCAGAGGTTCTATGGTACGTTATATTTTAGATACCGAGGCAAAAACCATAGAAGATATTAAGTCTTTTAATTATGATGACTACGAATTTAGTCAGGCCCATACACTAAAAGAGAACGAACCGGTTTTTATAAGATAGAATAAATTCTTTTTCTAAACGTTCTTTAGTTAAAGAGCAATTATCATGAAAAAGATACTTCTTTCGATAACCTTAACAGTTCTCTTAGCTTTTGCTTGCACTGATAGAGATGATGAATTGTTAGGGCCAAATATTCGTATCAATAATAAAAGTGGAGTAAATTTTACTAGTGTTCAGGTTAGGGTCGACACTTTGATTTTTGAAAACATTCCTTCGGAAGGTTTTTCGAATTACGTGCCTTTCGAAATTGCATATGCGGCAGATACTCTGGTAATTGAAACCGATTCAACGCAGTTTAATTTTACACCGCCAGATAGTATTATTGGCAACCCACTACCTTTAGGACTTTATACCTACGAACTCAGTTTTTCCGAAGAAGGTGAGGTTTTATTTAATTTTAGGGTAGATTAGTTTATTTCGCCCTTGGTGTTCCCAATTTTTCTTCAATAGTAGTGCTTTTCTTTATTTTACGTTTGCGTCTTGCACCGTAGGTTTTGTTTGCAATTTTGCCTCGTTTTGTTTTTACATCTCCCTTGCCCATAGTTCTTCTATTATTAGTTTGATTTAATATAAGAAAAAGTACGACTTTTACAAGGTTAGTTTCCTTTCATAATTATGTCTAACCTATTTAAGCACGAACATCCTTATCCACCTTTTTTGTTTAAAGGAGTTAAAAAATTGATTGTAGGTACGCTTCCACCGCCAAGATTTACCACCAGAGAACTAAAAGAACGAGATGTTGATTTCTGTTACGGTAGCCGTGATGGCCAACTGTGGCCCATATTAAACGAAATTTTTCAACTCAATCTAACTTTTGAAACTACAAAAGAAGCTGTTAAGGAAAGAAAAGAATTTTTAGTAAAAAATAAAATAGGCATCTGCGATATTGTAAATAGTGCTGAGCGCGAAAAGATTGATGCTTCCGATTTAGGAATGCAAAATGTGCAACTTCGAGACATTTTTGCTTACTTAGAAAAGTACCCTATTGTAAATAAACTACTATTTACCGGTGGTAATAGCAAGAATGGTCCAGAATATTTCTTCAGAAGGCTTTTAAAAGAACACCAGGTGAAGTTTAAAGTGGTTTCTAATGAAGTTCCAAGAATACATCAATTTACACATCCCATCACTAAAAAAATTATAAAAACCGTTTCATTGACAGCCCCTTCTGGAGCGGCAAATCGAGCCGTAGGAAGCTTACAGGCTTATAAAGATTTAAAAAACAAGAATCCTGATTTTAACACCTTCGATTTTAGGGTGCTGCAGTACCAAGAACATTTTCTACGATAACGTTTTCGCTTGTTAAGATTAGTCAACCTCTACTCTAAAAATGTGATTTGGCTTTAAATTAATAACAGATTTTAACATTTATAACGACCTTTGAGCTTACACCATTAATTAAATAGCGGAGCGATGAACCAAATGCAGCAGGCAAAAAGATTAGAAGAGTTTAAAAAATCGGTAACTAATAAGTTCAATATTTACAATAGTCTTTTTTTAAGCTTACCCTATCGGAATATCGAAAACGTTGGTATGCTGATACCATTGCTTTTTGATCATTGCGAAAAAGGACTAAAAGAAGGTAAGAAACCTCAAGAAATTCTTGATACTTTTTTCAATAGTTTCGTAGGCATAAAAGAGGAGCGGGAACGTCTTGATTTTATGTTCCGCATCATACAATATGTAGAACGCCAAGTTGTTCTTTATGACAGTGTTGAAGATTCGGCATTTCCAAAGCTGCAAGAGTATACCAACTCACTCTCAATAAAAGACTATTTCAGTTTAGTTGATAAAAATAAAAATTGGGACAAAATTGCAAAGAAACTCTCTACTTTTAGCGCTCGAATTGTTTTAACGGCGCATCCAACTCAATTTTATACTCCAGCGGTTCTAGATATCATTACAGAGCTTCGAACACTTATTGATAGCAATCAGATTAACGATATTGACGTTACATTGCAGCAATTAGGTCTTACATCTTTGGTGAATGCTAAAAAACCCACGCCATTAGATGAGGCAAAAAACATCATATATATTTTAAGAAACACCTATTACGATGCCATAGGTGAATTGTTCCAATATGTAAAAAGCAATATTCGCGTTGCTGATTTTGCCAACTATGATATTATGAAGCTTGGTTTCTGGCCGGGTGGAGATAGAGATGGAAACCCTTTTGTTACCGCCGAGATAACAAAACAAGTTGCAGATGAGTTACGTATCAATTTGATGAAGTGTTATTACAATGATTTGAAATCGCTTCGTAAAAAGTTAACTTTTAAGGGCTTGCAAGAAGATTTGAATAAGTTGAGCGATAGCCTTTACAAATCAATGTTTGATGCAAGGGCACTGGTAAGTTATGAAGCCATAATAAGCTCGTTGATTGAAATTAGCACAAAACTAAATGAAGACTACTATGGTCTTTATTTAGAAGATTTAAATAAACTAATAGACAAAGTCCATATTTTTAAAACGCATTTTGCAACCTTGGATATTCGCCAAGACCATAGCAAACATTTGCTAGTAGTAGAGACGATTCTTAAGAAAGCGGGGGCCATTAAAGAAAGTCTAGACGAACTTTCGAAGAAGGAATTGATCAATTGGTTGCTCAAAAAAGACTTACAACTTAACGCTAAAGATTTTAAAGAAGATATTGTAAAAGATACCATTACCAATATTCAACAGCTTAAGGAGATTCAGGCAAGAAACGGTCAAGAAGGTTGCAACCGCTACATTATTAGCAATTCTGAAGATATTTTTTCTGTTCTTTTTGTGTTTGGGTTATTTAGATGGACGGGCTGGGCAGAAGAAGATATTACCTTTGACATAGTTCCTCTTTTTGAGACAATGAAAGGTATGGATGCTGCAGAAGAAGTAATGCAAACGCTTTTTGACACTAAAGCCTACAGAAAGCATCTTGAGCGAAGACAAGAAGCACATACCATTATGCTTGGTTTTTCAGATGGTACAAAAGATGGCGGTTATTTAAAGGCAAATTGGTCTATTCTTAAAACAAAAGAAACCTTGAGCAAGGTTTGTAAAAAGAATGGTATTAAAGTGATGTTTTTTGATGGTAGGGGAGGACCACCGGCGCGCGGAGGTGGAAAAACACATCGTTTTTATGCCGCACAGACCAAAGATGTGGCCAATCATGAAATTCAATTGACCATTCAAGGGCAAACCATTACCAGTACCTATGGCACAAAAGAGCAGTTCATGCATAATTCAGAGCAGTTGTTGACCGCTGGCCTTAGCAACAACCTTTTTGGTAAAGAACATGCAATTTCTGCTTCTCAAAGAAAGCTAATCGAAGAATTATCAGAATTAAGTTTTGCGAAGTATGATGCCTTAAAACAGCACGATAAATTTATCCCCTATTTAGAACATCGTAGTACTTTAAAATACTATTCGAACGCCAATATAGGTAGTCGTCCCGGTAAGCGAGGAAATAAAAAACAGCTCGAACTATCAGATTTAAGGGCAATCTCTTTTGTAGGCTCATGGAGTCAGCTAAAGCAAAATGTGCCTGGCTATTTCGGATTGGGTACCGCTATTAAAGAACTGGCGGACCAAGGAAGATTAAAAGAGATAAAAACACTGTATAAAGAAGTACCATTTTTTAGGGCCTTAATGCTTAATAGTATGATGTCTTTGGCCAAAACAAATTTTGACTTAACCAATTACATGAAAGACGACCGTGAATTCGGAGCATTTTGGAATATTCTTCATGATGAGTGCCAGCTGTCAGAAAAAATGCTTTTACAAATTTCAGGACAAAAGATTTTAATGGAAAATGAAGCAGTTTCTAGAGAATCTGTGAAAATTCGAGAGAAGATTGTACTCCCCCTATTGGTGATACAACAAAATGCCCTATACCATATTACACAAAAATCGAAATTTGCTTCGCTTTATGAAAAGATAGTAACACGTTCTTTATATGGAAATATTAATGCGAGTAGAAATTCGGCTTAGATGAACAAAAAGGTCTTTAAGCAGCAAAATTAGGCCTATTCCATAGTCGTGCTAGGAAATATTTTGTTGAATTTTTTTGGAAGTTCAGCCTTCTGATTTACTTTTTCATTAGTAAAAGGATGTATAAATTCAAGGGCATCGGCATGAAGGTAAAGTCCTTTTCTCTTTAAAATTAGATTTTTGGTACTATAAGTTATATCACCTAATATAGGATTGCCAATGCTCCATAGGTGTTTGCGCAATTGATGTCGCCTTCCGGTCTTCGGGTTTAATTTTACCAAATTAAGTTTGCCAAATCGTTTAGAGGAAACAGAATCTAGCACGGTGAACCTTGATTCTGATGGTTTACCATCAATGGTTGAGGTGATTTCTCCTTGTGGGTTCATATCACCAATAGTAATGGCATAATAGGTTTTTTTAACTTTTTTGTTCTCAAATAGCGCATTGAGTATACGAATACTACTCCTTGTTTTTCCAATTAATAAAACACCAGTTGTAGCATAATCAAGCCGATGTACGGGTTGTGGTTTTACAGCGTCTATCGCCGTACTTTCTTTTAGATTTTGAGATAGGGCATTGGTAACGGTTTTAAAACTATTACCACTGACCAATATACCTGCAGGTTTATGTATTAAAGCCAAATAATCATCTTCAAACAATACTTTTAATTTAAAATCTAGCCTTTTCTTTGGTGTTTCTTCATTTGGAATGGATAGGGAAATACATTCTCCTCCCTTAATAAAGGTTGCACTAGTAGCAACAACATCGTTCACCTTGATAAATCCTTTTTTTAGAATTTTTTTTAAAGCAGATTTGGTAGAAATAGAAGTAAAGATATCAACACCATATTCTTGAAGCCGCATTGGGGCACTTAGTTTAACTGCAATATGGGTTTCAGTGTGTTGAATGTTTTCTGATTGTGATGGTTTTTAGTTTGGAGTTGTACTTAACAGAGCATAAAAAGCCTTTATCCCATATGCCAACTGCCCAATTTTTAAATTCTCATTGGGGCTATGTTGGTTGTTATCGGGGTTTACCATAGGTACAATAAAAGCAGGTATTTGTAACTCATTAATGAAAGGGGCAATTGGCACTGTGCCTCCCATAATCCGTATTTGAACAACATCTTCGTTGAACGCTTGTTTCATTGTATTAACAAGAAAATCTCCATATTCATTATCTAAATCTGTTCTAAAGGCATCGGTAACAGAGCCTTCTAGAACAGTTACGATTTTAGTATGGGTGAGCCGCTCTTCTTTTGTAGGTGCATGGTCTAAAATATGGTATCCTTGATTAGTAATATGTGATTTTACCAATTTTTTCAATCTGTTGCCATCAGATTCTGGAACCAAGCGTAAATCCAACTCGGCGGTTGCCGAGGCAGGAACAATGGTCCGGGCTTCTTTTCCTATCCATCCTGAGCCTAACCCACGAATATTCAAACTGGGGTATTGTAAGGCTTCTTGGTAAAAGCTTCCTACTTTTTCAGCTGATTTAAATTGCAACTTTTCCGCAATGGCTTGATTGCTATCCGGAACACTTTTTAGAATATTCTGCTCTGCTTCGCTAATAGTGATACCATCATAATAACCTTTTATGGTTACACGGCCTTCAGTATCTTTCATTGAAGCTAATAATTGTGCCAATTGAAAACCTGGGTTAGGAGCATAATTACCGTAATGACCGCTATGTTGCGGTTTTACAGGACCATAAGTAGTTAGAGAAAGTGTGGTAATACCGCGGCAACCATAAACGACTGTTGGTTTTGCAGAAGAATGAACTGGACCATCTGCAATTAATAAGAAATCCGCTTCTAATAGCTCTCGATACTCTTTTACCGCCGCTGGTAATGGTTTGCTACTTTTTTCTTCTTCACCATCTAAAATTACTTTTATGTTAAAGGGCAGTGTTTTTCCTTCTTTCTTCAATAAATCAAAGGCATTTAATAGCATTACAATAGGGCCTTTGTCGTCTGAGGTAGAACGACCGAACAAACGCCAATTGTAATCTATACTGTCTTTTAAAGTTTCAAGGGGAATAGTTTCAAAATCATTTTCTATAGGTTGCTTTAAAACAGTTTTATAAGGACTAGCCTGATTCCATTTGCCTGGGTCAACAGATTGCCCATCAAAATGCATATAAATGAGTACCGTAGGCTTACCTTCTTCCATAGGAAGGGTCGCAAAAAATAAGGGGTGGTTTTCAGTTTCCAATTCGGCGGTGTTAAAACCACGTTGGGTGAATTTTTCCTTAAGCCAAAAAAGATTCCTCTGAATGTCATTCGCATTTAAGGCATCGTTAGGTATAGCCACAAAATCTTGTAGTTCATTGATGGAATTTGCTACTTGTGGTTTTAGTAATAAAGAGTCTTGGGAATAAGTATATGAAATCGATATGGTTAATATAAGCAATAGGATTACCCTCATAAGTTATTTAGTTTATAGACATATTTTAAGATTAGTTCATTTATTGAATCTCTATTTTGACTTTTTTCTTCCCGATACAATTTTAAAAGCTCTAAGTTATGTTCACTCAAAAGTTCTTCTAACCCAAAATCATTCAAATAAATAATTTTGTTATTGGTTGTATCTAATAGATAAGGGAATCTTAATTGTGCTAATTTGGCAGCTTGAATTCCAGAACCTATGGCCCCGCCTAACTTGCTCCAAAACATTGATGTTTCAGTTTCTTGAATTTGATAGTTAAATAGGTTTTCATCTTGGGATATTCCTCCAAGGAATAATAGAACCCTTCCATTATTAAGAACAGGTGAATACCATTGCTGAGCTTTATATTTAAAGCAATTAATGTATAAAGTATCTCCTGAAGAATAGGCTAGAATATTCTTTTTTATTTCCTTTCTAGAGATTGATTTATCTAAAGATGTCAAACGGTAGTCATTCCCACCTGACATTTTAATTTCTCCTAATGTTCTTTTTTCTAATTTAAGAAAAGCATTATTTGAAGGTTTTTTTTGCTTTATTTCATTAGTGTTCATATAAATGCCTTTTGGAAATAATTGTCCAGCCGCACTAAATAAGCTGAATAATACAAGAAATACGAACAGAATACTATTTAACCCGCTAACATTTATTTTAATATGAGTGATAGATTTCACAGTTTTTTTGAGTTTAGTGGTTTTCAGACCTCATACTAAACTATGATTTTTATTAAGTAAAAACATTATAATTATTAGAAATAAAGCTATGCTTTGCTCGATTACAACTATTAACAACTTGCTAAAAGATATCAAAAAAGCTAGCAATAGGCCTTAAAAACTATAGCCAAACCCTATATAAAACCATTCTGCAGCACCTAAGCCGGTTCTAAATACAAAGCCCTTTGGAGATTGCTTTCTGTAACCTATTGATATGCTTGGGTAAAACGTGCTATCATCACCTGGTGTTATGCCTTCTTCTAAATTGTCATCATTTCTTCTATGGTCTAAAAAATACCCTAGCCCCAAACCTACTTCAAAGTGACTCTTTCCTTTTCCTGTTAGCCCTGTAACCCCTATAGCAGTCAAAAGTCCAGTACCACTATTACTTCCGCTAAAGTCCAAGGTAAAATTCCCGCCCGATTTTGCAGTAAAATAATACGATTTAAAAAAGCCTTTCTCTTTAGTAGCAATAAGCCTGTCATAGCTAAGATGTGCCGAGTTTACAAGTACAAAAGACCCAAGTGAGAGTTGAATTACATTTTTTGGCACCACTTGACGAGTATTTTCTTGTGAATAGGAATTTCGGGTAAGTAGACCGATTAAGATTAAAAAGAAGTATTTTTTCATGTTAGTGTTTATAGCTATTGGCAATACTAACATTTCAAAAAGGAAAAACCCTTCTTTTATCTTGATGTTTTTTATAAATTCTTTTATCTAATCGTCTTTACAAAATCAGAGATGCTTTCTATTCCATTAGAAGTCAAATATTTAATAAACGCAGAGCCTATAATAGCTCCTTTGGCCGTTTTCGTAGCTTGTTGAAACGTTTCTGCATCTTTAATGCCAAAACCTACGATTTGCGGATTCTTTAAATTCATAGTTGCAATGCGCTCAAAGTAGTCGGTTTGCTCGTTCCCAAAACCTGATTTAGAACCGGTAACACTTGCAGAACTTACCATATAAATAAAGGCATCAGAGGCTTCATCAATTTGATGGATACGTTCCCCACTGGTCTGTGGTGTAATCAAGAATACATTAAGTAGTCCGTATTTTTTAAAAGTGGCTTCATAATCTGATTGATAGACATCTAGGGGTAAATCGGGCATAATAATCCCGTCAATACCAATTTCAGAGCACTTTTTGCAAAAGGCTTCCACACCATACTGAAGCATGGGATTAAAATAACCCATTACAATCAGTGGAATGGACACAGTTTCTCTAATTCTGGCAAGTTGCTCAAAAAGCTTTTCGGTGGTCATCCCATTTTTTAGTGCGGCGGTAGAGCTATCTTGAATGGTTGGTCCGTCAGCTAACGGGTCGCTAAAGGGTAGTCCGATCTCAATCATATCTACCCCATTTCGCTCTAAATCTTGAATGATTTGTACGGTGTCAGTTAAACTTGGATAACCAGCAGTAAAATATATCGAAAGAAGTTTTTTATCCTCCTGTAGTTTTTGATGAATCCTATTCATTTTACGCCAACTTAAAGTAATCAATATAGGTTTGTAAATCTTTATCCCCACGACCAGATAAACTGATTACGACCACATCATCAGGTTGAAATTTTTTATGGTCAAAAATTGCGAAGGCATGGCCTGTTTCTATTGCGGGAATGATACCTTCCAACTGCGAAAGTTCCAATCCAGCAGTCATCGCTTCATCATCTGTGGCAGAGTAAAATTCTGCTCTACCAGATTTATGTAAATGCGAATGCATTGGTCCAACCCCAGGATAATCCAATCCAGCAGAAATTGAATAGGGTTCCGTTATTTGTCCGTCAGTTGTTTGCATCAACATGGTTTTACAACCATGAATTATACCTACTTTTCCTAATGCAGAAGTTGCGGCACTTTCACCAGTTTCAACGCCTTTTCCGGCTGCCTCAACAGCTATGATACCTACTTGGGGCTCATTAAGAAAATGATAGTAGGTGCCCGCGGCATTACTGCCACCACCAATACATGCTACCACATAGTCAGGATTTTCACGTCCTTCTTTTTCTTTCAGTTGCCATCTGATTTCTTCTGAAATTACCGATTGAAAACGGGTAACCATATCAGGGTAGGGGTGTGGCCCAATTGCAGAACCAATAATGTAATGTGTGTCCACCGGATTATTAATCCAATCGCGAATCGCTTCATTAGTAGCATCCTTTAAAGTTCTGCTCCCAGAAAGCGCAGGGCGGACTTCGGCACCGAGCATCTTCATACGGGCAACGTTTGGTGCTTGGCGTTCGATATCTATTTCACCCATATAAACAATACACTCCATTCCCATAAGGGCACAAACAGTGGCCGTGGCCACACCGTGTTGTCCGGCGCCAGTTTCAGCTATAATTCTCTTCTTACCTAGTTTTTGAGCCATTAAAATTTGGCCTATGGTATTGTTTACTTTGTGCGCACCTGTATGGTTTAAATCTTCTCGTTTTAAATAGATTTTGCAATTGTGCTTTTCGGAAAGGCGTTTGGCAAAGTAAAGTGGGGAAGGTCGCCCTACATAATCTTTTAAAAGTTGATGGAATTCTTTTTGAAAAGATTCTTCATACATGATATCCAAATACTTTCGACGTAGCTCTTCTACATTTGGGTATAACATTTCAGGTATAAATGCTCCTCCAAATTCCCCATAATATCCTTTTTCGTTAGCGTGATAATTCATAGTTGTCAGTATTAAGTGATGGTTGATTAGTTAATTGTCTTTAAAATGATACCCTTTTAAATCATTATTTTATAATCAATGTTTCCTTAAACTCTTTTATTTTTTTTATATCCTTTAGACCGGGCTCCAATTCAAATTTACTGTTCACATCTATTACGTGACAATATTGAGATTCCGGTCTTTTTAAAAACTCATGTATCGATGTTAATTCTTCTATACCTATTCCCCCACTTAAAAAATATGGTTTGGTTGAGGGATAGTTTTTTAAAACAGACCAATTAAAGGTGCAACCATTGCCCCCGGGTAATTTACCCTTGGTATCAAAAAGGTAAAAATCACAAACATCTTCAAAGTGTCGTAATTGCTCAAAGTTGAAGCTGTCTTTTATTGAAAAAACCTTAATAATTTTTAGTTGCGGCACACGTTTTTTTAGTTCATCGCAAAAGGATGGGCTTTCCTTACCATGTAGCTGAACATAAAGTAAGCTGAACTGCTCGACCAAATGCTTGATTTCGGCTATTGTTGCATTGACAAAAACGCCCACTTTTTTAATACTATGGGGAATAGCTGGCATATCACCTTTAAAATAGCGTTTTGATGGCTCCCAAAAAATAAAGCCCAGATAATCCGGCTTCAATCCTGCCACCTCTGATGTATTGTCATTCATGCCACAGACTTTCAACTGTAAGGACACTTTGTCTTTAGTTGTATGATTTTTGTCTTTATTGGTATAATAATAATCCATCGGTTACTTCAATTTTTGAATAAACTCCTTAGCGCTTTTACCGGGATTGTTAGTTTTCATGAAATTTTCACCTATCAAAAATCCTTCGTAACCAAATTGTTTTAAGTCTCTAATGGCCTCTAGGGAACTGATGCCGCTTTCTGAAACTTTCACAAAATCATCAGGAATAATTTTAGCAAGACTTTTGCTGGTATCTAAATCAACCTCAAAAGTCTTAAGATTACGATTGTTTACGCCTAACATATCCAAGCTTGGCATAATCGATTTATGTAACTCCTCTTCGTTATGTACTTCTAAAAGAACATCTAAATCTAAACTTTTAGCAAGTTCAGAAAAGGTTTTTATTTCTTCTTTTGATAAAACTGCGGCTATTAGCAAGATTACATCGGCCCCGTTCGACTTAGCCTCAATAATCTGGTATTCATCAATGATAAATTCTTTTCGTAATAAAGGCATAGTCACAGAAGCTCTTGCCAATTGTAAATCTTCTAGTGAACCACCAAAGTATTTGATATCGGTCAAAACACTCATACCGCACACATCAGCTTTTTGATAACCAATGGCAACTTGCCCCACATTGGTATTTTGATTTATGGTGCCTTTGGATGGTGAGCGTCTTTTGTGTTCTGCGATTATTCCGGTCGAACTATTTTGCAATGCTGAAGCCAAAGAATTTCTCGTCCTTCTGAAAAGAACAGACTGTTCCAATTGGGCAACGGGAAGAAGTGATTTTTTTAAGTCGACTTCCTTGTATTTATCGGCTACTATTTTATTAAGTATGTCCATTTTCTATTTTTTGTCATTTCGACATGGGTTTCACCATTGAGAAATCTATTTTTTTAGATGTCTGACATTCGTTTGACATGACATCAGTTTTTACTTAGTTCCTGTAATTTCTTTAATGCTTTTAATCCGTTACCATTTAGTAATGACTCTTTAGCCTTTTCAAAACCTTCTGCTGGACTAATGTCTTCAACCGTAGCGATAGCAACCCCTGCATTGGCACAAACCACATTGTTTTGGGCTTTGGTACCTTTTCCATTTAGCACATCCATAAATATTTGGGCTGAATCTGGAATATCGTTTCCACCAACAATTTCATTTGCTTTAATAGCTGTTATACCGAAATCTGAGGGTTTTAATATGGCTTCCGAACCATTTGAAATAGTCTTGGTGTCACCTGTTAAACTTATTTCATCGTATCCGTCAAGAGCATGAAGTATGGTGAAATTTTTATCAGTATTCTGGTATAGATATCCATACATTCTGGCCAATTCTAAGTTAAAAACCCCAACCATTTGGTTTTTAGGAAATGCCGGATTTACCATTGGCCCCAACATATTAAAAAAGGTCTTCACTGCCAATTCTCTTCGTATTGGAGCTACATTTTTCATCGCAGGGTGAAATAGAGGTGCATGCAATACACAGATACCGGCTTCATCAATCGATTTTTTTAGGAAATCGGCCTCATTACTAAATTTAATACCCAAAAACTCCATAACGTTGCTACTGCCACATTTAGAGGAAACCCCGTAATTACCATGCTTCGTAACTTTGATTCCCGCTCCGGCGGTAACAAAAGATGATAGCGTAGAAATATTAAAAGTGTCTTTGCCGTCACCGCCCGTGCCGCACAAATCTATAGGATTATATTCAGCTAAATCAACGGCTAAACATAATTCTAAAAGTGCATCTCGAAAACCTTCCAATTCTTCTATGGTAATGCTGCGCATCATATATACCGTTAAAAATGCGGCTATCTGACTCGTATTATAATCCCCTTTGGCAATATTTACCAGAACTTGCTTGGCATCTTCCTTTTCAAGAATCTCGTGATTTATTAATCTATTTAGGGTCTCTTTCATTTTTGTAACCAATTTTTTAGTATTTGCTTGCCTTGAGGAGTTAAAACTGACTCAGGGTGAAATTGTACCGCCCTAATGTCAAATTCTTTGTGCCTTAATGACATTACTTGTCCGTTTTCATCAAAAGAAGTGGCTTTCAAACTATCCGGTAAATTTGAATTCACCACCCACGAATGATAGCGACCGACTTCTATGTTTTTAGGTAAACCTTTAAAAATATAATCTTCTTCGACAATTTCTATTGTTGTAGCAACACCATGATATACTTGGTCTAGATTGATTAAACTACCTCCAAAAACTTCACCAATGGCCTGCTGTCCTAAACAAACACCTAGTATTCGTTTTTTGCCCGCATAGGTTTTGATGATTTCTTTTAAAAGGCCTGCCTCATCTGGAATACCAGGGCCGGGAGAAAGTACTACCTCTTCAAAGTCATCAACTTCGCTTAACGTTAATTGGTCGTTACGTTTAACAATTACTTCGCAATCTAAATCTTCAAGATAGTGCACCAGGTTATAGGTGAAACTATCATAATTATCTATCATTAATATTTTTCTCTCCATCTAGATAGTTTCAGCAATTTCAAGTGCTTTATTTAAAGCTCCGAGTTTGTTATAGGTTTCTTGTAATTCGTCTTCTGCATCAGAGGCAGCAACCAAGCCGGCACCGGCTTGAAAATGTAATTCATGGTCTTTGCTTAAAAAGGTTCTAATCATAATGGCATGGTTGAAGTTTCCTTTAAAATCCATAAAGCCGATAGCGCCTCCGTAATAACCTCTACTGGTTTTTTCATACTTTTCAATAAGTTGCATGGCCATATGTTTAGGAGCACCACTCAAGGTACCTGCAGGAAAAGTATCGGCAACAATTTTCAAGGTTGAAATATCAGGCTTTTTCATACCTGTAACTTTAGAAACCAAATGAATGACATGCGAAAAATATTGCACCTCGCGGTAGGTTTCTACATTCACAAGATTGCCATTTCTGCTAAGGTCGTTTCTGGCTAGATCAACCAACATTACATGTTCGCTATTTTCTTTATCATCTTGCGCTAATTGCTTCGCTAGTTCTGCATCTTTTTCATCATTGCCGGTGCGTTTATACGTTCCTGCAATAGGATGGATTTCTGCCTTACCGTCTTTTACAATCAATTGCGCTTCTGGAGAACTGCCAAAAATCTTAAAATCTCCATAATCAAAAAAGAAAAGATAAGGTGATGGATTTATAGAACGAAGCGCTCTATACACATTAAATTCATCCCCTTTAAAGCTTTGCGAGAACCTTCGGGAAAGTACCAATTGAAAAACATCACCTCTTTGACAGTGCTTTTTTGCCAGTGCGACCTGTTCTTTAAAAGCATCATCTTCTAGATTAGTTTTTACACCTCCGTCTTTAGAAAATTTATAGGAAGCAAAACTTCTTACTTTGAGAACTTGCTCTAACTGTGGAATATTATTTTCAGTTTCAAAACAGTGCGCGAAAAGATAAGCCTCGTTTTTAAAATGATTAATGGCAATTACGTTTTGGTATACAGCATAGTAGATGTCGGGAATAGCAACTGAATTATCTTTTTTTGAAATTTCAACATCCTCAAAATAGCGAACAGCATCATAAGCCATAAAACCAAAGAGTCCGTTTGTAATGAACTTAAAATCTTGATTTTCTACTTCAAATTTTTTGCTAAAGGCATCAATTTCTTGGGTAATGTCTATCTCATCTGTTATTTGAATGACATCACTGCTACCATCCGGATAATGTTTGGTAATTATTTCACCTTCAATTTTAATTGAGGCAATAGGATTGCAACAGATATATGAAAAGCTATTGTCGTTGGCATGATAATCACTACTCTCAAGTAAGAGGCTATTAGGAAATTTATCCCTAATCTTTAAATACACGCTTACCGGGGTAATGGTATCTGCTAGAATTTTTTTATAGTGGGTCTGTAATTTAAATTTCATTTTAAGGTCATAAATTAAAAAAGGCCTGTCGTGATGACAAGCCTTTATATATTTTTTAATAGGGACTAGTTCACGATGTACGTCGCAAAGTATTCCACCACCAGTTGTTGTTCAAAGTTTTCATTGGGTCAAATATAGAAATCAATTTTAAACTATCAAATAAAGTTATGTTATAAAAAAACATCCTGTCTTTAGACAGGATGTAGTAATTTTCTTTTTCAATTATTGGTAAAGACTAAAATTCTAAATCTACTACCAAATCAAATTCGTCATAAATAGCTTTATCTGCTGCTGCTCCAAATAAGGTTGAACCATATTTTACGTCATATTTGGTTCTATCAACTTTTAGGCTGGCCGTTGCCTTGCTTCCATATATAGAAATATCAAACGTCACCGGTTCGGTAATTCCCTTTATAGTCAAATCTCCAGTTACTTCATATGAGTTTTTACCAGAGGCTTCAACCTTTGTAAATACTAATGTTGAAGTCGGATTTGCAGCAGTTGAAAAGAAATCATCAGAATGTAAATGACCGTCTAATTTTCCTTTGTAATCGCCTTCTAAATCAGTAGTGTTTATTGTAGTCATATCTACTGTAAATTCACCTCCGGTAAGTTTATCGCCGTCAAACTCTAAAGCTCCAGATTTTAGGGTGATAGTACCCGTATGTGATCCGGTCACTTTATAGGCTTTCCAGGTTACCTTACTAGTTTCTGTATTTACTTCTTTTTTTTCACCATCTATGGGGTTTGCCATAGTGGTTGCTCCGAATACTAAGGCCAATGCTAAACTTAAAATGTTCTTTTTCATTTTTCTAAAATTAAATTTTGTTGATTTTTGTTATTATGTATTAAATATGGGTAAATAATTCCTTTTTTGATTTACGAACTTTGGCATAATGTTGCGTTTGATCTTCTTCTGACCTATAACCAATGGGCAATACCACGGTTGCGGTCAATCCTTTTTCTGCAAGCCCTAAGATTTCATCATATTTATCAGCTTCAAAACCTTCCATTGGGCAAGTGTCTATTTTTAACTCTGCTGCTGCCTGCATTAAGTTTCCTAAAGCTATATACGCTTGTTTGGCGGTCCAATTTTCTTTAACCTCCTTAGGTAAATCTAAAAGATTGGACTTCATAAAGTCACTGTACTCTTTTAAGCTTTCTTCTGGAATATTTCTTGTTGTGGAAACATTCGATACGTAACTATCCACAAGTTCAGAACCAAAATTGGTTAAGCTCGCAAATACAATGAGGTGAGAAGCATCTGTAATCTGTGATTGTCCCCAAGAAACAGGTTTTAACTTTTCCCTTATGTCCTTATTTTCAATAATAAGAATCTGGTAAGGCTGCAATCCATATGAAGAGGCACTTAAGCGCGTTGCTTCAAGCAAAGTTTCAAAATCTTCTGACGATACTTTTTTAGTAGCGTCAAATTTCTTGGTGGCATAACGCCAAGTTCTATTTTCTAAAGTGTTGTTCATTTTTAAAATTTATCTAATAAAGTATTTAATTCTTCTAAATCTTGATGGGTAAAGCCTACTAAAACCTCAGCTTCGGCAAGTTCTATGGCTTTGTCCATTTCTTTTAACGACTGTTCTCCTTCTGAGGTAATATTTATTTCAATCTTACGTCTGTTTGAAGGACATATTTGTCTTTTTACAAAACCCTTGAGTAAAAGCTTATCAACCAATCTGGTAGTATTACTCATTTTGGTGACCATACGTTCATTGAGCGTCGAAAGGTTTGCCGGGGAGCCTTTTTGCCCTCTTAAAATCCGTAAAACATTGAACTGCTGCAATGAAACGTCAAAAGGTTTAAGAGCTTGGGTCATAGCATCATTGAGTTTTGAGTTAACTAAGGACAAATGAATTATCGTCTTAGTCTCAATGGGTATTTCCTTTTTGGTCTTAATTATCTTTTCAACATTCATGTCATTACAATAATTGTATATACAAATGTATGATAATTAGCAGCATACTTCAAAATTTATACAAGCTAATTTTGTGTTAAAGCTTTAATAAGCCTTTTGAGTTTATTTAATTTTAAGCTTTAAATAACACTAAATGAAACAATTACTGCTTTTGGGGATTTTATCACTAATATTTTTAAGTTCCTGTGGTTCAAAAAATAAGGCCGAGGCCACTACGGTTATAGAAGTTAAAACTGAAGCTGATTTATCTGAAAAAGAGGTTGCAATTGAATTCCCCATTTATGACTACGAAGGTTTAAGACCTCTACTGGAAAGAAAGGATGACAAAACCTACATTATAAACTTTTGGGCCACTTGGTGCAAACCCTGTGTTGCAGAACTTCCTGATTTTGAAAGAATATACGCTGAACAAAAGAATAACAATGTAGAAATGGTTTTGGTAAGCCTTGACATGCCATCTATGTGGAAGAAAAAATTGGTTCCGTTTGTAAAAGAAAAAGAATTGAAAGGCCAAGTTGTAATTTTAGATGATCCAAAAATGAATGAATGGATACCTAAGATTGATGCGGATTGGGAGGGCGGAATTCCGGCGACTTTGATATATAATAAGGAAAAACGAATATTTTATCCTCATGGTTTTACCTATGAGGAGCTCAATACTGAACTAGATAAATTTTTAAGCGAATAGATATGAAGAAATTTAAGATAATTGGATTACTAACTTTATTGGTAATTACAATGTCATTTGTAAATAACGATAAAGCAGTACTAGGTTATGAAATAGGGGATGTCGTAACAGATTTTTCATTGAAAAATATTGATGGTAATATGATTTCTCTTGCCGATTATAAAGAAGCAAAAGGGTTCTTTGTAATATTCACCTGTAATACATGCCCTTATGCCATAGCGTATGAAGATAGAATTATTGCTTTGAATGAAAAATACAAGTCTAGAGGTTTTCCTGTAATTGCCATAAACCCCAATAACCCCGAGGTTAAACCAGGGGATAGTTTTGAGGAAATGAAGTCAAGGGCCAAAGAAAAAGGTTTTAATTTTCCTTATGTCTTGGACGAAGGCCAAAGGATATACCCTCAATATGGAGCGACCAAAACACCGCATGTATACCTTTTAGAAAAAACGGATAAGGGCAATGTCGTTAGATATATCGGCGCCATAGATGATAATTATCAAGATGCCGCGAAAGTTGAAGAAAAATATGCAGAAAATGCAGTTGATGCCCTTTTGGCCGGTGAAGAAGTAAAAGTCACAAAGACTAGGGCGATAGGATGTTCAATAAAAGTTTAATTAGAAAAATAAATAGTTTTAAGTCTGGAGTTATGCTCCGGACTTTTATTTTTACAAAACTTAATTTAATTAAAGAGATGGATTTAACACAAGAAGAATGGTATGAGCAACTTAAAAATGATGATAACGCTTTTATCTTGGATGTTCGTACCCCTGAAGAAGTTGAAGAAGGCTATATTCCCAACGCTACTAACATAGATATCTACTTAGGACAAGAATTTTTAGATGAACTTGAAAAACTAGATAAATCCAAAAACTTTTATGTGTACTGCCGTTCAGGCAATAGAAGTGGGCAAGCCTGTGCTATTATGAACAGCATAGGAATAGAAAACGCGTATAACCTAGAAGGAGGTTTTATGAATTGGGATGGGGATAGAGTAGAATAGAAACCACCACTATTTCTTCTAAGACCCATGCGCGAAGACCTATTGCATTTTATTTGGAAAACTAAAAAGTTGCCATTAGGGCGACTGGAAACTTCCAAAAAAGAGCCTCTTATCATACACGGTTCAGGCCTGCACAATCAAAACGCGGGTCCTGACTTTTTTAATGCGCAAATTGAAATCAATGGACAATTATGGGCCGGTAATGTAGAAATACATTTGAAAGCTTCTGACTGGTATGCTCATAATCATGAGACCGACCCCAATTACGACAATGTAATTCTACATGTGGTTTGGGAACATGATGTTGCCGTTTTTAGAAAAGATAATTCTGAAATTGCGACTTTAGAACTAAAAAATTATATAAGCCCTTCCCTTCTTGAGGCTTATATGGCCCTAATGGATAATCCGAAGCGAAAATTTATCAATTGTGAGAAAGACTTTAAATCGGTAAACCAATTTCAAATAGAAAATTGGTTAGAAAGACTATATATTGAAAGACTCGAGTCAAAGTCAGCACTAGTTTTCACTTTATTGAAACAATCGAACAATGATTGGGAGCAAGTGCTTTTTTCGATGTTACTCAAGAATTTTGGAACGACTTTAAATGGTAACGCATTTTTGAGTATTTCAGAGGTATTAGACTTTTCAGTAGTTAGAAAACTTCAGAACAGTTCCATTGCTTTGGAAAGTTTATTTTTTGGAATGGCCAATTTATTAGAAGACCAAGAAGTTACCGATGAGTATTATCAAAACCATCAAAAAGAATTTAATTTTCTCCGTACCAAATTCCAGCTAAATAATGAACAGGTATTAAAACTTAATTTTTTTGGTTTAAGACCTAATAACTTTCCTACACTAAGGTTGTCTCAGTTGGCAAATCTATATAGTACAAATCATCACCTATTTAGTAAACTTATTGAAGTAAAGAACGTAGACGAGATATATGCGCTATTTGATCTTTACGCAAATTCATATTGGGATACCCATTTTACATTCGGTAAAGAGTCAAAACCCAGAAAAAAGAAATTGACTAAGAATTTTATCGACCTTATTATCATCAATACGATTATACCGATTAAATTCTCTTATGCCAAGAGCTTGGGTAAAACAATAGATGATACCTTGTTTCTTTTGATGAGAAACCTGAAGCCCGAAAAGAATTCAATCATTGAAAAATACGACAGCATTGGGTCTAAAACTAAAAACGCTTTCGAGAGTCAATCGAAATTGCAGTTGTACAATCAGTATTGTAAAGAAAATAAATGTTTGCAATGTAGTTTAGGCATGACCCTTTTAAATGAAAATGGCTAATTTTGAGTATGCGTTGGATATATGACATACTATACTACTTTCAAAAAAGGGGTTTCGAAGTCTGCCGAAGAATTGCAGAACGCTGGGGTATCAGGGCAAGAGTCGTCCGTACCACGTTTATTTATTTGACCTTCGCCACCCTCGGTTTCGGGTTTGCTTTATATCTTTTTATCGCTTTCTGGTTAAAGATTAAAGACCTTGTCTACACAAAGCGAACATCAGTATTTGATTTATAACTATGCTAAAGCTATTTAAATCGAAGATAGCATGGGCACTGACCTTAATGTGCCTCGTTCTGGCGATTGGTGTTTTAGGGTATCACTACTACTACAACTTTACGTGGGTAAATGCTTTTTACATGACCGTAATTACGGTGACTACAGTGGGGTTTTCAGAGGTGCGTCCGCTTGGGGAAGATGCTAAGATTTTTACAGTATTTTTAATAATATCAAGTGTATTCATATTTGGTTTTGCCATTTCTGTGATATCAGAATATATTTTGAGTAAAAACTCATTACAACTTTTAAAGAAAAAGCGTGTGAAGAATAAAATTAATGGTCTTTCAAATCATGTAATCGTTTGTGGTTTTGGTCGAAACGGAAAGCAAGCTGCTGAAAAACTAAGTGCTTATAATAAGCCCTTTGTAGTTATAGAAAAAGATGAAAAGATTATAGAGGCTCATGAAGATGAGGTTCTGTTCGTTCAAGGTGATGTAAATGAAGACGAGATTTTATTAGCGGCAGGTATTGAAAGGGCGCAGTATTTGGTGACCGCGTTACCCGATGATGCGGTTAATCTTTTTGTGGTTTTATCAGCTAGACAAATGAACAAAGAGTTGTTCATTATCAGTAGGGCATCTCAGTTGACTTCTGTTAAAAAGCTTGAATTTGCGGGCGCGAATAAGGTTATCATGCCAGATAAAATCGGGGGTGACCATATGGCTTCATTGGTCGTAATGCCAGATTTAATAACCTTTATGGATAAACTTTCTATGGAAGGTGAGCATACTACGAACTTAGAGGAAGTTAAAATTGATAATCTTGCCAGTAAAATGGTTTGTAATTCAATTCGCGATTTAGACCTTCGAAGAAAAACAGGGTGCACCATTATTGGCTATATTACGCCAAGCGGAAATTACATTATCAATCCGGAAGCCGATTTAGAACTAGAGCCGAAAGGCAAGGTTATTGTTCTGGGTAGGCCAGAACAAATCAATAAACTCAATCTTATGTTTCAATTAGATTAGTTTAACCCTTGCAAAATTTGATTCAGATGTTTTTTTTTAGGATATTGTCAACTTTACAACAACTTAATATAACCAAATAACATATTATGAAGTATAGACTTCTTACGATTTTGTCTTTTCTATTACCATTATTTGCAATTGCTCAAGAAGCGGAAGAAAAAGGCCTTGATGAAAAAGTTAATGACGCCTTTATGCCTTTTGCCTCATGGTGGGAAGGTTTTGTATTAACTACCGTTCCTGTTGGGGAGTATAATATCCCCATAGTTCTAATCTTACTTGTTCTTGGGGCCACTTTTTTTACAATTTATTTCAAGTTTCCGAATATTTTAAAATTTCCTTTAGCCATCAATGTGGTTAGAGGTAAATATGAAGAGGTAGAAAAATATGGTCTTGAGAAAGTTGAGATGCACATGACCGATGATGGCGATATTCCCGATACAATTCGCGATGAAAGCGAAGAGGGTGAAGTAAGCCATTTTCAAGCTTTGGCCACAGCCGTTTCTGGTACCGTTGGTTTAGGAAATATTGCCGGTGTAGCCGTAGCAATAGCTATTGGAGGTCCTGGAGCAACATTTTGGATGATTGTTTGTGGACTTATAGGAATGTCAACCAAATTTGTTGAATGTACCCTTGGCGTAAAGTATAGAGATGTAGGCGCAGATGGTACAGTTTATGGTGGCCCCATGTATTACTTGTCAAGAGGATTAAAAGCTAAAGGCCTGACAGGTTTAGGTAAAGTGTTAGCTGGGGTTTTTGCCATTTTATGTGTTGGGGCTTCTTTTGGTGGCGGTAACGCTTTCCAATCAAATCAAGCTGCTGTACAATTGACTACAATGTTCGATTTACAGGGTGGAGCAGTAGGGGTTGTCATTGGTTTAATACTTGCGGTATTAGTAGGTATTGTAATTATTGGGGGTATTAAAAAGATAGCCAGTGTTACAGAAAAAATTGTTCCCTTTATGGCTATTATTTATGTAATCGCTTCTTTGATAATAATCTTTGCTAATATCAAGTATATTGGTGATGCCTTTGGAATGATTTTTAGCGGTGCGTTTACCCCTGAAGCTGGTTTAGGCGGTATTTTAGGTGTTATAATTGTTGGCTTTCAAAGAGCTGCCTTTTCAAATGAAGCAGGTGCTGGTTCGGCTGCAATTGCACATTCGGCCGTAAAGACAAAATACCCTGCAAGTGAGGGTATTGTTGCCTTGTTGGAGCCATTTATTGATACTGTGGTAATTTGTACCATGACCGCTCTGGTTATTATTTTCTTTAATATGGATGCTGGAGCATTTGATTATGGAAATGCTGTTGGTAGTACGGTATTACTAAACGATTCAGGTACTTATATCGGAGGGGTTGATTTGACATCCATGGCTTACGATTCGGTAATTCCAGGATTCAGGTATGTTCTAACAATAGCAATAGTTCTTTTTGCTTTTTCAACAATGATTTCATGGTCATATTACGGATTGCAGTCTTGGAAATATCTTTTCGGTAGGGGTAGAACCGCAGATATCGTTTATAAAGTTTTATTTCTACTATTCGTAGTTATCGGAGCTGCAGCAACATTAGATGCTGTAATCAAGTTTTCAGATGCTATGATTCTTGCTTTAGTATTTCCGAATATGATAGGGCTACTTATCTTGTTTCCTAAGGTGAAAGAAGAACTCAACAAGTACGTAGATGCCATAAAAAAAGCATATTCATAAAGTAGTAGATTGAAAAATTTTAAATCCCACTTTCGGTTTAACAAACAAGAACGAAGTGGGATTTTCTTTTTGCTACTAATCATAGTATTTCTGCAAGGAGTATTTTTCTATGTGAAGCTAAAACCTTTTAAGTTTGAAGCTTCTAGAATAATTGTAGACGAAGCCGAACAATCTAGAATAGACAGTTTAAAGCAGGTTTCTCGACTTAAGGATACTTTTAAAATTTACCCCTTTAACCCCAACTTTATTACAGATTACAAAGGATATACACTGGGGATGTCCGTTGAAGAAATAGATAGACTTATCACCTTTAGAAGTTTAAACAAATACATAGATTCGAAAGAAGAATTTCAACAAGTCACGAAGGTCAACGATTCATTGTTGAATAAAATTGCTCCTTATTTCAAGTTTCCTGATTGGGTGAAAGCTGACAAAAAGCAAGCTTCGCAAAATACTTCTACCAATATAAAGACAGAAACTGCAGTGGTCGTTGGTGATTTAAATCAGGTTACGGCTACCGACTTGAGGACGATCAATGGAATTGGAACCAAGCTATCCGCCCGTATTATAAAATTTAGAGATAGATTAGGGGGTTTTTTGGTTGGCGACCAATTGTATGATGTTTATGGTTTGGATGTTGAGGTGGCCAATAGGGCTTTAAAAAAGTTTCAGGTGTTACATCCACCAAGAATTGAAAAGATTAATATAAATTCTGCTACGGTTAAAGAAATTGCTTCGTTGGTATATATTTCCTATCCTCTTGCAGAAAAAATTGTTGATTTGAGAGATGTTAGCGGAGGTATTAATTCCTTTGACGAATTAACGAATCTTGACGGTTTTCCTTCAGAGAAACTCGAGAGAATAGCATTATATTTGTCACTCTAAAAAATTACGCATGAATAGTATGTACTTCACAGAAGAACATCAACTTTTTAGGGAAAGCCTAAAAGATTTTTTACAGAAAGAAGTAGTTCCTCACATAGATAAATGGGAAGAGACAGGTACCATTGAACGGTTTATTTGGAAAAAGTTCGGTGAGATGGGTTATTTTGGCTTAGCTACCCCAGAAAGCCATGAAGGATTAGGGCTAGATCTTTTTTACACGGTTATCTTCCTTGAAGAATTGCAAAAGATAAATTCTGGTGGCTTTGCGGCCGCAATGTGGGCACATGTTTACTTGGCCATGACACATTTAAATAAAAATGCGAATGAAGACCAAAAGCAAGCATATTTAATCCCTAGCGTTAATGGCGAAAAAATAGGTTGTTTAGGGGTTACCGAGCCTTTTGGCGGTAGCGATGTCGCTGGAATGCGCACCACCGCTGAGCGTAAAGGAGATGTTTACATTATCAATGGCTCAAAGACATTTATCACCAATGGAGTCTATGGAGATTATATCATATTGGCGGCAAAGACCGACCCGGCAGCGGGCAATAAAGGAATAAGCATATTTATTGTTGATAGAAATAGCCCTGGGGTTTCGGCAAACAAATTAAATAAATTAGGATGGAGAGCATCTGATACTGCAGAGTTGGCATTTGATAATGTGGAGGTCCCTGTATCTAATTTAATGGGTGAAGAAGGTAAGGGTTTTACCTTTATTATGGAAGCCTTTGCGTTGGAGAGGCTGGTCATGGGTGTAAATGCGCATGCTAGGGCAGAGTATACCTTAGATTATGCCTTGCAGTATATGTCTGAACGAGAAGCTTTTGGGCAGACCATAAATAAATTTCAGGCCTTGCGTCATCGTTTTGTGGATTTACATGCAGATATGGAACTGTGTAAGCATTATAACTATGCAGTAGTTGCGATGCTTGATAAAGGTGAGTATGCCGTGAAAGAAGCGACCATATCAAAACTCAAGTCAACTAAAATGGCCGATGAAGTCGCATATGACTGTCTTCAGTTTTTGGGTGGTTACGGCTATATTGAAGATTATCCCATGGCAAGAATGCTTAGGGATAGTAGGTTAGGCCCAATAGGGGGCGGGACTTCAGAAATATTGCGTGAGATTATTGCAAAGATTGTAATTGATAAAAAAGAGTATCGTTCACCGGGTAAATAATAGAATACTTAAAATATTATGGAATAAATCTTTTTTAGATAAATTTCATTTGTATATTTGCATCCCCGTTTAAGAACGGGTATCACTTAAAGAAGGGAGGTTGTAGCCAATGTTAATTATACCAGTAAAAGAAGGAGAAAATATCGATAGGGCTTTAAAGCGTTTCAAGCGAAAGTTTGACAAAACCGGTACGATGCGTCAATTGCGTAAGCGTCAACAGTTTACAAAACCTTCGGTAAAGCGTAGAGCAGAAATTCAAAAGGCAGAATATATTCAAGGCCTAAGAGATAAAGAGGAAATTTAAAGTCCACTAAGATTCTACATAACACAAACCCGTTCAACATTGAACGGGTTTTTTATTGGGTAATTTTGAAAAGGTAAAAGCGTAACTTTGAAATATGTCAGTAGAGGCTTTTGTTTCTTATTTATCCTTAGAGAAAAACTATTCTCGACATACCGTAAATGCCTATCATAAAGATATTTTAGAGTTTATATCTTTTACTACTGCGGAATATGATAAGGCACAAATTGATGCTATTCCATACACTATTATTCGAAGTTGGATAGTTGAACTCGTCAATAAAGGTATCTCGAACAGAACCGTAAACAGAAAAATCGCCTCATTAAAAGCCTACTATAAGTTTCTTCAGAAAATAGGAGCTATCTCCAAGAATCCATTGGCTAAACACAAGGCACTAAAGACCAAGAAGAAAATAGAGGTTCCTTTCTCAGAATTGGAGATGGAGAAAATTTTAAAACAAATTCCTTTTGGAGATGATTTTGAAGGTGTGCGTGATAAGTTATTGATAGAACTTTTATATTCTACAGGAATACGTCGTGCCGAGTTGATAAATTTAAAGAAGAGCGACATCAATAGCTCAAAAACTACGCTAAAGGTCCTAGGTAAGCGAAACAAAGAGCGTATTTTACCGCTATTGCCGACTATTCTTCCTTTGTTGAATACATACATTGAGGAGCGTTCAAAGCTAGAAATTGTTATTGATAGTGATTCACTTTTATTGACAAAATCAGGTTATAAAATATACGAAACTCTTGTTTATAGGGTTATAAATAAGTATCTTAGTATGGTTAGTCCTAAGGTCAAAAAGAGTCCACACATTCTTAGACACACCTTCGCAACACATTTGTTGAACAAGGGGGCTGATTTAAATGCTGTGAAAGAGTTGTTAGGGCATTCAAGCTTGGCATCGACCCAAGTATATACTCATAATAGTATCGCCGAACTAAAAAAAGTGTATGCAAATGCCCATCCTAGAAACAAAGAGTGAAATCTTTGTAACTGTTTAACCTGTCTGTATCACGCAGACCTAAAAACGCATCTTATGAAGGTAAATGTGCAATCCGTAAATTTTGTTGCCGATGGAAAACTTATTGATTTTGTTCAAGAAAGAATGGATAAACTAGAATTATTTTATGATAAAGTAATCAGTTCTGATGTGTATTTGAAGGTAGAAAATACCAGTTCAAAAGAAAATAAAATTGTTGAAATCAAGATTAATGTTCCTCGTGATAAGTTTGTGGTGAAGAAGCAGTGTAAATCTTTTGAAGAGGCTATTGATTCTGCATGCAGTTCAATAGAAAGAAAACTAGTTAAAAAGAAGGAAAAAATGAGAATGCATGTTTAATTAAAATTTTTGATAATTTGTTTTGATTAAATAAAAATATATATACATTTGCAGTCCGTTAGAAATAGCGGGCTTTTTTTGTGTTAAAAAGGCTCTAAAAAGCCGATGTAGCTCAGCTGGCTAGAGCAGCTGATTTGTAATCAGCAGGTCGTGGGTTCGAGTCCCTCCATCGGCTCTTAAAGCACTAAAACAAAGGAAGGGGAGATACTCAAGCGGCCAACGAGGGCAGACTGTAAATCTGCTGACTATGTCTTCGCAGGTTCGAATCCTGCTCTCCCCACACAGTAAAAGCGAAACGTTCAAATTTCAAAAAGGATTTTTTGAAATTTTAATTTTGAAATGTTGATTTAAGAAAATGCGGGAGTAGCTCAGTTGGTAGAGCGTCAGCCTTCCAAGCTGAATGTCGCCGGTTCGAACCCGGTCTCCCGCTCTAAAGTCGTTCTTGTTAATACAAGAATTTCTTCCTTTTATTAGGAACTATATAAAGTAGTTGATTCAACACTTTACGCCGGTGTAGCTCAGGGGTAGAGCGTTTCCTTGGTAAGGAAGAGGTCACGAGTTCAAATCTCGTCATTGGCTCAAAAAAAAGATTTGTACACTAATATAAACTAAGATTAAAATCATTTAAAATGGCAAAGGAAACTTTTGATCGTTCCAAACCGCACTTAAATATTGGTACCATTGGACACGTGGATCACGGTAAAACTACATTGACTGCAGCTATTACTACTGTATTGGCTAACGCAGGTTTGTCTGAGCTTAGAAGCTTTGACTCTATTGATAATGCTCCTGAAGAAAAAGAAAGAGGTATTACAATTAACACATCACACGTAGAGTATCAAACAGAAAATCGTCACTACGCTCACGTTGACTGTCCTGGTCACGCGGATTACGTAAAGAACATGGTTACTGGTGCTGCTCAGATGGACGGTGCTATTTTGGTTGTTGCTGCTACTGATGGTCCTATGCCACAGACTCGTGAGCACATCCTTTTAGGACGTCAGGTTGGTATTCCAAGAATTGTTGTTTTCTTGAATAAAGTTGACATGGTTGATGATGAAGAGCTTTTAGAGCTAGTTGAAATGGAAGTAAGAGAATTACTTTCTTTCTACGAGTACGATGGTGATAACGGACCTGTAATTTCTGGTTCTGCACTTGGTGCTTTAAATGGTGAACAAAAATGGGTTGACACCGTTATGGAGTTGATGGCAGCTGTTGATGAGTGGATCGAGCTTCCAAAAAGAGATGTTGATAAAGATTTCTTAATGCCTGTTGAAGATGTATTTACGATTACTGGTCGTGGTACTGTTGCAACTGGTCGTATCGAAACTGGTGTTGCCAATACTGGTGACGCTGTAGATATCATTGGTATGGGTGCTGAGAAATTAGCTTCTACAATTACTGGTGTTGAGATGTTCCGTAAAATCTTAGATCGAGGTGAAGCCGGTGATAACGTAGGTATTCTTTTAAGAGGTATCGAAAAAACCGATATCAAAAGAGGTATGGTAATCTGCAAGCCAGGTTCTGTTAAGCCACATGCCAAATTCAAAGCTGAGGTTTATA
Source organism: Croceitalea marina (assembly GCF_042684265.1). Lineage (NCBI taxonomy): Bacteria > Pseudomonadati > Bacteroidota > Flavobacteriia > Flavobacteriales > Flavobacteriaceae > Croceitalea > Croceitalea marina. The sequence continues at coordinate 74,325 of NZ_JBHULB010000002.1, forward strand.
TTTTGAAAAAAGAAGAAGGTGGTCGTCACACACCATTCCATAACAACTATCGTCCTCAGTTCTACGTAAGAACTACAGACGTAACTGGTAACATAGGTTTGCCAAGTGGGGTTGAAATGGTAATGCCAGGTGATAACTTGACCATCAATGTAGATTTGATTCAGCCAATCGCGTTAAGCGTAGGTCTTCGTTTTGCTATCCGTGAAGGAGGTAGAACCGTAGGTGCTGGTCAGGTTACTGAGATTTTAGATTAATCATATTATAATCATAGTTTACACAAAAGGGTGTCCGTCATATGGCGGATACCTTTCAGTGTAATATAAACGGGTGTAATCTACTCCGCGATTTTTTTGGAGTAAATAAATACCAAAATACGGGCGTAGCTCAGTTGGTAGAGCACTGGTCTCCAAAACCAGGTGTCGGGAGTTCGAGCCTCTCCGCCCGTGCAAAGCACAAAGGAGTGCGAGAAGTTTATCCTGAGCGTAGTCGAAGGAAGCCTCTCCGCCCGTGCAAGTTGAAATAATGAAGCCAGTGAGGCGAGAAGTTTATCCTGAGCGAAGTCGAAGGAAGTCTCTCCGCCCGTGCAGAATAAAATTAGTTTTTATGTTGACATACGTTAAAGAGTCTTGGGAGGAATTAAAAAATAATGTTACCTGGTTAAACAGGGAGCAGGCTTCTAACTACATGGTGGTTGTGGCGGTATTCTCAATCATTTTCGCGTTAGCAACATGGGGAGTTGATAGCCTTTTTAGTAAGTTGATTCAGTTGTACTTTGATAAATTAATAGGATAAGGGCATGTCGGAGGTATTGGAGAAAAAGTGGTATGTAGTTAGAGCTGTAAGCGGCCAAGAGAATAAAATCAAAGGGTACATTGAAAGCGAGGTCGAAAGACATGGTTTCGGTGATTACCTTGAAGATGTTCTTGTACCTACTGAAAAAGTTGTACAAATCCGTAATGGGAAAAAAATCAACAAAGAGCGTACCTATTTCCCTGGCTACATCATGATAAAAGCCAATTTAGGAGGTGAGATGGTGCATATTATCCGTTCGATAACCAACGTAATCGGGTTTTTAGGAGAAACAAAAGGTGGTGATCCTGTACCATTGCGTAAGGCTGAAGTAAATAGAATGCTGGGCAAAGTTGATGAGTTAGCTGTTAATACCGATAGTGTTGCAATACCTTTTATAATTGGTGAAACGGTTAAGGTTATTGATGGACCTTTCAATGGCTTCAATGGAACTGTTGAAAAAATCAATGAAGAAAAGCGTAAACTTGAGGTGATGGTAAAGATTTTCGGAAGAAAAACACCATTAGAGTTAAGCTATATGCAAGTAGAAAAAGTTTAAGTAAGAGCTGTTACATATATCGAAAATTGTGTTGCTTCCAATAGCACATTTTCAACTTAATTAAAAACAATGGCAAAAGAAGTAGATAAGGTAGTTAAATTACAAGTTAGGGGAGGTGCTGCGAATCCGTCGCCACCGGTTGGACCCGCCTTAGGTGCTGCCGGCGTTAACATCATGGAGTTCTGTAAGCAATTTAATGCACGTACACAGGACAAACCGGGCAAAGTATTGCCTGTTGTTATCACGGTATACAAAGACAAATCTTTCGAGTTTGTCGTAAAAACACCACCAGCGGCAGTTCAATTGTTGGAAGCAGCAAAGATTAAAAAAGGATCGGGCGAACCTAACAGAGTTAAAAATGGATCTGTTTCCTGGGATCAAGTAAAGCAAATCGCTGAAGACAAAATGGTCGATTTGAATGCTTTTACTGTGGAGTCGGCAATGAGTATGGTTGCTGGTACCGCTAGATCAATGGGATTGAAGGTTGCAGGTAAAAGACCTTTTTAAAATCTAAAAGCAATTTCGAATGGCAAGATTGACTAAAAAGCAAAAAGAAGCACACGCTAAAATTGACAGAAACAAATTGTATTCTGTTGATGAGGCCTCTGCTTTGGTAAAAGAGATAACCAACGTAAAATTTGATGCGTCAATAGATTTAGCGGTTCGTTTGGGTGTAGATCCAAGAAAAGCAAATCAAATGGTTCGTGGCGTAGTTACACTACCTCACGGAACCGGTAAAGATGTAAAGGTTTTGGCATTGGTGACCCCTGATAAAGAAGCAGAAGCTAAGGAAGCTGGTGCTGATTATATTGGGTTAGATGAATATTTGGATAAAATAAAAGGAGGTTGGACAGATGTTGATGTTATCATCACAATGCCAAGCGTTATGGGTAAATTAGGTCCTTTAGGAAGGGTTCTAGGTCCCAGAGGTTTAATGCCTAATCCAAAAACCGGAACAGTTACTATGGATGTTGCGAAGGCGGTATCTGATGTAAAAGCTGGTAAAATTGATTTTAAAGTTGATAAAACAGGAATCGTACATGCAGCAATAGGTAAATCATCTTTTTCGGCAGACAAAATTGCAGGTAATGCAAAAGAGTTGTTGGATACTTTGATGAAATTGAAACCTGCGGCAGCTAAAGGTGTTTACATGAAAAGTGTTTACATGTCTAGTACTATGAGTCCTAGTGTTCAACTAGATCCTAAAGCAGTTTAATTACTGGGTAGTCTAAAATTATAACAATGACAAGAGAAGAAAAAGCAACCGTAATTGAAGATTTGACTGCACAGTTAGCCGACAACCCTAACATATATCTTGCTGATATTTCTGGGTTAGATGCCGTGACTACTTCTAATTTAAGAAGAGCATGTTTCAAGGCTAATATTAAACTAGCAGTTGTTAAAAATACTTTGCTTGCAAAAGCAATGGAAGCTTCTGATAAGGAGTTTGGGGAACTTCCGGAAGTATTAAAAGGTAATACCTCTTTAATGCTATCTGAGACAGGAAATGCTCCTGCAAAACTTATCAAAAACTTCAGAAAAAAATCAGATAAGCCTTTATTAAAAGGTGCCTTTATTGAAGAGGCGGTTTATATCGGTGATGAAAACTTAGATTCTTTGGTGAACATTAAGTCCAAAGAAGAAGTTATCGGAGATATTATCGGTCTATTGCAATCACCGGCCAAGAATGTTATTTCTGGCCTTAAATCTGGTGGCGGTAAATTAGCTGGTATCATTAAAACTTTATCTGAACGATAATTCGCACGCACTAAAACAATTATATTTTAAAAATTTTATTTAAACGATAGAAAAATGGCAGATTTAAAAGATTTTGCAGAACAGTTGGTCAACCTTACCGTAAAAGAGGTAAACGAATTGGCTGATATTTTAAAAGAAGAGTATGGTATCGAGCCTGCAGCTGCGGCTGTAGCAGTTGCCGCTGGTGGCGCTGCCGCTGGTGGTGGAGAAGCAGCTGAGGAGCAAACAGAATTTGATGTTATCCTTAAAGCGGCCGGTGCTTCTAAATTAGCAGTGGTTAAATTGGTAAAAGAATTAACAGGTCTTGGCTTGAAAGATGCTAAAGATATTGTTGATAGTGCACCAAAAGCGGTTAAAGAAGCTGTTTCTAAAGATGAAGCAGAAGGTATCAAAAAATCTTTGGAAGAAGCAGGAGCAGAAGTTGAGCTTAAATAGTAGCTTTTACATAGATAATATGGTTAAGGTCTTTCCGTAAAAACGGTCAGACCTTAGCCTGTTTTTATAGCAGCATGTGATGGCACATGTTACCCAAAAGAGAATTCACTATCAAAATTTGTCCATAGATGTTCACAAATCAGACTGAAAGAGTAAATTTTGCATCCGCTAAGAACATACCGGAATACCCGGATTTCTTGGACATTCAGATCAAGTCGTTTCAAGACTTTTTTCAACTTGAAACGAAATCTGACGAAAGAGGCAACGAAGGTTTGTACAATACCTTCATGGAAAACTTTCCAATCACAGATACTAGAAACCAGTTTGTACTTGAGTTTTTAGACTACTTCATAGATCCTCCACGATATTCGATACAAGAGTGTATCGAGAGGGGTCTTACCTATAGCGTACCTTTAAAGGCACGTTTAAAATTATACTGTACAGATCCAGAGCATGAAGACTTTGAAACTATAGTTCAAGATGTGTATTTAGGTACTATTCCATATATGACGCCAAGTGGTACTTTTGTTATCAATGGCGCAGAACGTGTGGTAGTATCACAGTTGCATAGATCTCCTGGTGTATTCTTTGGTCAATCATTCCATGCAAATGGTACTAAATTGTATTCTGCAAGGGTTATTCCGTTCAAAGGTTCTTGGATAGAATTCGCAACTGATATCAATAGCGTTATGTACGCATACATTGATAGAAAGAAAAAATTACCAGTAACAACATTATTCCGTGCAATTGGTTTTGAGAGGGATAAGGATATTTTAGAAATTTTTGATCTGTCAGAAGAGGTAAAAGTTTCTAAAGCTGGCTTAAAAAAGGTACTTGGTCGCAAACTAGCGGCAAGAGTCTTGAACACTTGGCATGAAGATTTTGTTGATGAAGATACAGGTGAGGTTGTATCTATTGAGAGAAACGAGATTGTTTTAGATCGTGATACCATTCTTGAAAAAGAGCATATCGATGAAATAGTTGATGCAGATGTTAAAACTATTTTATTGCATAAAGAGAATAATACGCAGTCTGATTATGCCATTATTCATAATACACTTCAAAAAGACCCTACAAACTCTGAAAAGGAAGCTGTAGAACATATTTACCGTCAATTACGTAACGCCGAGCCGCCAGATGAGGAAACGGCAAGGGGTATTATTGATAAATTGTTCTTTTCTGATCAACGTTACAACCTTGGTGAGGTAGGTCGTTACAGAATGAACAAAAAATTAGGTCTTGATATTGGAATGGACAAGCAAGTCTTGACCAAAGAAGATATCATCACCATCATAAAATACCTTATTGAGTTAATCAATTCAAAAGCAGAGATTGATGATATCGATCACTTATCAAACCGTCGTGTTAGAACTGTAGGTGAGCAATTATCTTCTCAGTTTGGTGTTGGTCTAGCGCGTATGGCAAGAACCATTCGCGAAAGAATGAACGTTCGTGATAATGAGGTATTTACCCCAATAGATTTAATTAATGCAAAGACCCTGTCTTCTGTAATTAATTCTTTCTTTGGTACGAACCAACTTTCTCAGTTTATGGATCAAACCAATCCATTGGCAGAGATTACGCATAAAAGAAGATTATCAGCATTAGGGCCAGGTGGTCTTTCTCGTGAAAGAGCTGGTTTTGAGGTTCGTGACGTTCACTATACGCACTACGGTAGACTATGTCCTATTGAAACTCCTGAAGGACCAAATATTGGTTTAATATCGTCTTTATCGGTATTCGCCAAGGTTAATCCAATGGGCTTTTTAGAAACTCCTTACCGTAAGGTGGAGAATGGAAAGGTCGATACTAAGAATTTTGCTTATTTAAGTGCCGAGGAAGAAGAGGGAATGAAAATTTCTCAAGCTAATATTCCACTTAAAGAAGACGGAACTATCAACGTCGAAAAAGTAATTGCACGTGAAGAAGGAGATTTCCCAGTTGTGGATCCTTCTGAAGTTAATTACACAGATGTTGCTCCGAATCAAATAGCTTCTATTTCAGCTTCATTAATTCCTTTCTTGGAACATGATGATGCGAACAGGGCATTGATGGGGTCAAACATGATGCGCCAGGCAGTTCCATTATTGAGACCACAATCTCCGATTGTAGGTACGGGCTTAGAACGTCAGGTTGCAACTGATTCTAGAGTATTGATCAATGCAGAAGAAGATGGAATAATTGATTATGTTGATGCTCAAAAGATTACAGTTAAATATCTTAGAACTGAAGACGAGAAGTTAGTAAGCTTTGAAGAAGATTATAAATCATACAACCTAATAAAATTCCGTAAAACCAATCAAGGTACAAGCATTAACTTGAAGCCGATTGTTAAGAAAGGGGATAAGGTTAAGAAAGGCCAAGTACTTTGTGAAGGTTATGCTACTGAAAAAGGAGAACTTGCTTTAGGTAGAAATATGAAAGTTGCCTTTATGCCTTGGAAGGGGTATAACTTTGAGGATGCAATCGTAATTTCTGAAAAGGTTGTTAGAGAAGATATTTTCACCTCGATTCATATTGATGAATATGCTCTTGAGGTACGTGATACCAAATTAGGTGCTGAAGAATTGACGAATGATATTCCTAATGTTTCTGAAGAGGCTACAAAAGACTTGGATGAAAACGGAATGATTCGTATTGGTGCAGAAGTTAAACCTGGAGATATTTTAATAGGAAAGATTACTCCGAAAGGAGAATCTGACCCAACTCCAGAAGAAAAATTACTTCGAGCAATCTTTGGAGATAAAGCTGGTGATGTAAAAGATGCTTCATTAAAAGCTTCACCATCTTTAAGAGGTGTGGTAATAGACAAGAAATTATTTTCTCGCTCGATAAAGGATAAAAGAAAGCGTTCAGAAGATAAAGAGGCTATCTCCAAACTAGAGATGGATTATGAAGTAAAATTTGAACAGCTTAAAGACGTTTTAGTAGAGAAGCTTTTTACTTTAATTAACGGAAAAACCTCGCAAGGCGTTATGAACGACTTGGGTGAGGAAGTTTTACCAAAAGGTAAGAAGTATACCATTAAGATGTTGAATTCGGTAGATGACTTTGCCCACTTAATAGGAGGAAGCTGGACTACTGATGATAAAACCAATACTCAAGTTGCCGATTTACTTCACAACTATAAGATTAAGTTGAATGACCTTCAAGGTAATCTAAGAAGAGATAAGTTCACGATTTCAGTAGGTGATGAATTACCTGCTGGAATTATGAAATTGGCTAAAGTTTACATTGCTAAAAAGCGAAAGCTTAAGGTTGGTGATAAAATGGCAGGTCGTCACGGTAACAAAGGTATCGTTGCACGTATCGTTCGTCAAGAAGATATGCCTTTCTTAGAAGACGGAACACCAGTTGATATTGTATTGAATCCGCTAGGTGTGCCATCTCGTATGAATATTGGTCAGATTTATGAAACGGTTCTTGGTTGGGCAGGTGAAAAGCTCGGAAGAAAATATGGAACGCCAATTTTTGATGGTGCAACATTAGAGCAGATAAATGCTTTAACCGACGAAGCAGGTGTGCCAAGATTTGGACATACACATCTATACGATGGTGGAACAGGAGAACGTTTTGATCAAGCTGCAACAGTAGGTATTATCTACATGTTGAAGTTAGGTCACATGGTTGATGACAAAATGCATGCACGTTCTATTGGTCCATACTCGTTGATTACTCAGCAACCACTTGGTGGTAAAGCTCAATTTGGTGGTCAGCGTTTTGGTGAGATGGAAGTTTGGGCACTTGAAGCTTATGGAGCTTCGGCCACTCTTCGTGAAATCTTGACTGTAAAATCGGATGATGTAATTGGTAGAGCAAAAACCTACGAATCGATCGTAAAAGGTGAAACTATGCCAGAACCTGGATTACCAGAATCTTTCAACGTATTAATGCACGAACTAAAAGGTTTGGGCTTAGATATCAGATTGGAAGAATAATAGAATAGTTGAGAAACTATTAAAAGAGAACATTTTTTAACAATTTCATCTTTATAGCATTATGGCTAGAATAAAAGATAATAACGCACCAAAGAGGTTTAATAAAATTTCAATCGGATTGGCATCTCCAGAATCAATTTTGGCAGAGTCAAGAGGTGAAGTTTTAAAGCCAGAAACCATTAACTATAGAACACACAAGCCAGAACGTGACGGGTTGTTCTGTGAGCGTATTTTTGGTCCTGTTAAGGATTATGAATGTGCCTGTGGAAAATACAAGCGTATTCGTTACCGCGGTATTGTATGTGACCGTTGTGGTGTGGAAGTAACAGAGAAAAAAGTACGTCGTGATAGAGTAGGGCACATTAATTTGGTTGTACCTGTTGCGCATATTTGGTATTTCCGTTCGCTTCCAAATAAAATAGGATACTTACTTGGTCTTCCATCCAAGAAATTGGATATGATTATTTACTACGAGCGTTACGTAGTAATTCAACCAGGTATTGCGAAAGGACCAGAGGGAGAAGAAATCAATAAAATGGATTTCTTAACCGAAGAGGAGTATCTGAATATTTTAGAAACAATTCCTGCTGAAAATCAGTATTTAGAAGATTCTGACCCAAATAAGTTTATCGCAAAAATGGGTGCGGAATGTCTAATTGATTTGTTAGGTAGAATTGATTTAGAGCAGCTTTCTTACGAATTAAGACATAAAGCAAATACAGAAACTTCTAAACAACGTAAAACGGAAGCCTTAAAAAGACTTCAAGTTGTTGAAGCTTTGCGTGAATCTCAAGATAATCGCGAAAACAATCCAGAATGGATGATTATGAAGGTAGTTCCGGTGATTCCGCCAGAATTACGTCCATTAGTTCCTCTAGATGGTGGTCGTTTTGCGACTTCAGATTTAAATGATTTATATCGTAGAGTAATTATCAGAAACAATCGTTTAAAGCGATTGATGGAAATCAAAGCTCCGGAAGTTATCCTTCGTAACGAGAAAAGGATGCTTCAAGAGTCTGTTGATTCTTTATTTGATAACACAAGAAAAGCATCTGCCGTTAAGACAGAATCAAATAGACCATTGAAATCCCTTTCAGATTCTTTGAAAGGTAAGCAAGGTCGTTTCCGTCAAAATTTATTAGGTAAACGTGTTGATTATTCAGCGCGTTCTGTAATTGTTGTAGGTCCTGAATTGAACTTATACGAATGCGGTCTTCCTAAAGACATGGCGGCTGAATTATACAAACCTTTTGTAATCAGAAAACTGATTGAAAGAGGTATTGTTAAAACAGTAAAGTCTGCGAAAAAAATAATAGACAAGAAAGAACCTGTAGTTTGGGATATTCTCGAAAATGTATTGAAAGGACATCCTGTGCTGTTAAACAGGGCCCCAACATTACACAGATTAGGAATTCAAGCGTTTCAGCCTAAACTTATCGAAGGTAAGGCAATTCGTTTGCACCCATTGGCCTGTACAGCATTTAATGCGGATTTTGATGGAGATCAAATGGCGGTACATTTACCTTTAGGTCCTGAGGCTATTTTAGAGGCGCAACTTTTAATGTTGGCTTCTCAAAATATCTTAAATCCAGCAAATGGTTCACCTATTACGGTACCTTCTCAAGATATGGTACTTGGTCTTTATTATATGACCAAGCATCGTAAATCAACAAAAGAATTGCCAATAAAAGGAGAAGGACTAACTTTTTATTCAGCAGAGGAAGTTGAAATCGCCTTCAATGAAAATAAAGTTGATTTGAATGCCGGAATCAAGGTTCGTGCAAAGGACTTTAATGAAGAAGGAGAGTTGGTAAATCAGATTATTGAAACCACCGTGGGTAGAGTTTTATTTAACACTCACGTTCCTGTAGAAGCAGGTTTTATCAATCAAGTATTGAATAAAAAAGCGTTGAGAAATATCATTGGTGATATTTTAGCGGTCACAGATGTTCCTCGAACTGCCGAGTTTTTGGATAAGATTAAGACCATGGGATATCAATTTGCCTTCAAAGGTGGATTATCATTCAGTTTAGGGGATATTATTATCCCTAAAGAAAAAATTGAAATGATTGAAGATGCCAACGGTCAAGTCGATGGTATTATGGCCAATTATAACATGGGTCTTATTACGAATAACGAACGTTACAATCAAGTAATTGATGTTTGGACTTCTACAAATGCAATGTTGACAGAGTTAGCAATGAAGCGTATTAGGGAAGATAACCAAGGATTCAATTCGGTATATATGATGCTTGATTCTGGTGCAAGGGGTTCAAAGGAGCAAATTCGCCAGTTGACAGGTATGCGTGGTTTGATGGCCAAGCCGAAGAAATCTACTGCCGGTGGAGGTGAGATTATTGAAAACCCTATTCTTTCTAACTTTAAGGAAGGCTTATCTATTTTAGAATACTTTATTTCAACTCACGGTGCTCGTAAAGGTCTTGCGGATACAGCTTTAAAAACTGCTGATGCGGGTTACTTGACACGTCGTTTGGTTGATGTTTCGCAAGATGTGATTATCAATATCGAAGATTGTGAAACATTAAGAGGAATTGAGGTTAAAGCCTTAAAGAAAAATGAGGAGGTTGTTGAAACTCTAGGAGAACGTATTCTTGGTCGTGTTTCTTTACATGATGTATATGATCCGATTACTCAAGAAGAGTTATTGACTTCAGGTCAAATCATTAATGAATCTGATGCTGCCAAAATAGAAGCATCTCCGATTGAAAAGATTGAAGTGCGTTCACCATTAACATGTGAGGCTCCAAAAGGTATTTGTGCGCAATGCTACGGAAGAAACTTAGCTACCAATAAAATGGTACAAAGAGGTGAAGCAGTTGGTGTTGTTGCGGCGCAATCTATTGGAGAACCTGGTACACAGTTAACACTGCGTACTTTCCACGTTGGTGGTATTGCAGGTAACATTTCTGAAGATAATAAGTTGGAAGCCAAGTTCGACGGTGTTGCTGAAATTGAAGATTTAAGAACTGTAGAAGGAGATAATGGTGAAGGAGGAAAATCAACAATTGTAATATCAAGAACATCAGAGATTAAAGTAGTAGATGCAAAAACAGGTATTACTTTAAGTACAAATAATATTCCTTATGGTTCTATGCTAGCTATTAAGAATGGCGCTAAAATCAAAAAAGGAGATGTAATTTGTTCATGGGATCCATATAACGGTGTAATCGTTTCTGAGTTTACCGGAAAAATTGCATACGAGAATATTGAGCAAGGTGTTACTTATCAGGTTGAGATCGATGAACAAACAGGTTTCCAAGAGAAGGTAATCTCTGAATCTAGAAATAAAAAGTTGATTCCAACTTTATTAATTCAAGATGCCAAAGGAGAAACATTACGTTCTTATAACCTTCCGGTTGGTTCGCATATCATGGTAGATGATGGTGAAAAGATTCAAGAAGGAAAAACTTTGGTTAAGATTCCGCGTAAGTCTGCTAAGGCAGGTGATATTACGGGTGGTCTACCAAGAGTTACCGAATTGTTTGAAGCGCGTAACCCATCTAATCCAGCAGTTGTTTCTGAAATTGACGGTGTAGTTTCTTTTGGTAAAATCAAAAGAGGTAATAGAGAGATTATTATTGAGTCAAAACTTGGCGAAATCAAGAAATACTTAGTTAAACTTTCTAACCAGATTTTAGTTCAAGAGAATGACTACGTTCGTGCAGGAATGCCACTCTCTGATGGTTCTATTACCCCTGAGGATATTTTGGCAATTAAAGGCCCTTCAGCTGTACAGCAGTATTTAGTGAACGAAGTTCAAGAAGTATATCGACTACAAGGTGTGAAAATTAATGATAAGCACTTTGAAGTAGTTGTGAGACAGATGATGCGTAAAGTACGTATTCAAGATGCCGGTGATACAATTTTCTTAGAGAATCAATTAATTCATAAAAAAGATTTTATCGTTGAAAATGATGAGATTTTTGGTAAGAAAGTTGTTGAGGATGCAGGTGATTCAGAGAACCTAAAAGCGGGTCAAATAATTACTGCCCGAGAATTAAGAGATGAGAATTCATTGTTGAAAAGAGCGGATAAAACTTTGGTTTCTGCGAGGGATGCCGTTGCAGCTACTGCAACACCAATACTTCAAGGTATTACAAGGGCATCGTTACAGACGAAATCGTTTATTTCTGCTGCATCGTTCCAAGAAACCACTAAAGTATTGAACGAAGCTGCCGTAAGCGGTAAAGTAGATACTCTAGAAGGATTGAAAGAGAATGTAATTGTAGGGCATAAGATTCCTGCAGGTACAGGTATGCGTGATTATGAAAATATCATTGTTGGTTCCAAAGAGGAGTACGATGAAATTATGGCTCGAAAAGAGGAGTTTAAATTCTAAATAATAGAAACCCTGGCCCAACCGTCAGGGTTTTCTTTTTTAATACCTAAGCTTATGGCAGATAAGAATCAAAACCAAAAACAAATTAATATAGAATTGGATGAAAAGACCGCAGAAGGTATCTATTCAAATTTGGCTATTATTAATCACTCTGTTTCAGAATTTGTTGTAGACTTTATTAGTATGATGCCAGGAGCCCCAAAGGCTAAGGTAAAGAGCAGAATTGTATTAACGCCGCAGCATGCTAAGAAGTTTTTAAAAGCATTAAATGATAATGTGCAGCGCTTTGAAAAAACGCATGGAACAATAAAAGACTATGAACAACCTCCAATTCCATTAAACTTTGGACCTACTGGAGAAGCATAAAAAAGCCCTGATTATTAATCAGGGCTTTTTTTAATTACTTTCAAATTATTGGTTTATTTAAGCCAACCATTCGCAATTCCTTTTTTTGCGAAAAGAACGAGATAAACACCAAACGCAATAACTAATATTGGCATTATGTAAACTCCTGTTCCATAAACTTCTACTGAATTAGTCATAAAAAGCCAATGTGTGAATTGGGCAATTGCTGCGATTAGTGAAATAATAAAAACTGGCCTTGCCCATTTTTTTCTTAATAAAAGGGCAATCGAGGCTAATGTTCCCCCAAATACGGCAACAGCAAAGCATGCAGTTACCCAAGCTGGGCGACCTTCATAAAGTTCACGCATTTCTTGGCTCATGGCCTCCAATTGTTCAATACTTACGTAAGCATCCATTAGATAAGAACCTACTCCCATTAAGTTCCATAAAAGGGCAATAACACTTACCACCCAAAACCATGTGGGTGGTTTTTTAATTACTTCAGTGGTCATAAAATGTATGTTTATTGGTTAATACCCAGTAAAATACAAAAAAAAGAGTCAAATATTCTTAATTAGATATAGGGTTTAAATATCAAATTCAGAAGTGAAATGTAGCTTTACCGTTGGGTATTTCTGTTGCGTCATTTGTAAAGAAAACTGTGAGTCTGCCAAGAACACCAGTTGCCCTCTTTTATCGATAGCTAGAAATTTTTGTTTTACCCTTTTGAACTCCTTAAATTCATCATTGTCGCTTTCCGGTGCTACCCAGCATGCTTTGTGTACAGGAAAGTTTTCATAAGTACACTTAGCCCCGTATTCATGCTCTAGACGGTATTGAATTACTTCATATTGAAGGGCTCCCACTGTTCCGATAACTTTTCTGCCATTTAGTTCAAGTGTGAATAACTGAGCTACACCTTCATCCATTAGTTGGTCTATGCCTTTATAGAGCTGTTTGGATTTTAGTGGGTCTGCATTGTTGATATACCGAAAATGTTCGGGCGAAAAACTCGGAATACCCTTGTAGTTCAATTCTTCGCCATTGGTCAAGGTATCACCAATTTTAAAATTTCCAGTGTCGTGAAGCCCAACAATATCACCAGGATAGGAAATATCTACAATCTCTTTTTTTTCGGCGAAAAAAGCATTCGGACTTGAGAATTTTAGATTTTTTCCGTGTCTAACATGTAGGTACGGTTTATTACGCTCAAATGTACCTGAAACTATCTTTATAAATGCTAGTCTGTCCCTATGCTTAGGGTCCATATTAGCATGGATCTTAAAAACAAAACCAGAAAAGTCTTTTTCATGGGCGTCTACAATACGCTCTTCAGCTTTTTTAGGTCTGGGCGGAGGAGCTATTTGTACGAAACAATCTAATAATTCGCGAACACCAAAATTATTTAGTGCCGAACCAAAGAATACGGGCTGCTGTTTTCCATTGAGATATGCTTCTTTGTCAAATTCGGGGTAAACCCCATTTACAAGTTCAAGGTTGTCCCTTAAATCAGAAGCGGCGTTTTCACCAATAATCTTTTCAAGTTCTGGACTATCTATATTGTCGAAAGCTATAGTGTCTTCAATATTTGATTTGCTGTTTCCGCTAAAAAGATTGATATTTTTTTCATAGATATTATAAATCCCTTTAAAATCATAACCCATCCCTATTGGGAAACTTAATGGAGTCACGGTTAGTCCTAACTTTTGTTCTACTTCGTCCAATAAGTCAAAAGCATCTTTTCCTTCTCTATCCAGTTTATTTATAAAAACAAGCATGGGTATGTTACGCATTCGGCATACTTCTACGAGTTTTTCAGTTTGTTCTTCAACACCTTTAGCAACATCAATCACAACAATAACGCTATCTACCGCGGTTAAGGTTCTAAAAGTATCCTCAGCAAAATCTTTGTGCCCTGGAGTGTCTAAAATATTGATTTTCTTATCATTATAAATAAACGCAAGAACAGAGGTCGCTACCGAAATTCCACGTTGTCTCTCGATTTCCATGAAATCACTGGTAGCCGTTTTCTTTATTTTATTATTTTTTACTGCACCGGCCTCTTGAATTGCACCTCCAAATAATAAAAGTTTTTCGGTCAATGTAGTTTTACCTGCATCTGGGTGAGATATAATTCCAAACGTTCTGCGACGCGCTATTTCTTTTTCAAAACTCATCTAAAAAATTTGCGCAAAATTATTGATTTATAATGACTTGTTACGATGATTTTTTATTTGATAAAGGAACTACTTCTAAATAATGGTGACTTCTTTGAAGAGAGTGTTTCTTATTACTATGGTTCTTAATAATTTACTAAAAGAAAAATCTATTCGTACTTTTTAAACGTAAATCGATAATTGCAGGTTAGGTCTAATGAGCTGCGTTTTATCGAATAAAGTAGGAGATGAAGTAGATTAAAACTAACTATGCATTTGGCATTGTCTGAGTGTTTTTTTAAATATCTTGCGGTGTCAAAAATTGTCCCTTAATTCTTACATAGTAAAACCTGCGTAATGTCATGGTGATTAGTTGAAAAGAGAAAACTATCATTTATGAAAAAAATTACGTCAACTATTATTTTTCCTAGGCTTTTATTGCTTTCAATAATAGGGTTTCTGTTCTTGTCATTTAATAAAAAAGGTAATTACGGAGTGTTAGATGAATCTAAAACGAATAGCTATGATATTATAGACGCTGATAGGTGTAATGATCTTCCTGCCGCTAATTTTTGGTGGTCAACTTCTTCAAATCCGGATTATAGTAATGGTTTCTTTTCTTCACTAGGGGATAATAATTTAATTTTTACTGAATATGATAATGGTACCGCATTAATCTCAGGGTCTACTAAATATGGTGAAGGAGATTGTTTGGTAGAGGTGCATGTTCTATTAAAGGATAAACGAAGCTGGAATGATTGGCAGAATGTTGATGGAGAGTTTAAGTCGGAAGGTTGTTCAAATGCTATTGGTGAAAACCTAAGTTATTACTTGATTGATGATATTCAGAGTTATATAACATCGACAGGGAGCGATTGTCTGGGTGAAGGGACATATAAGGTTACTCATAGACCTGACCCTAATGATCCTAACACTCCCAAATATGGAGTTCAGGTAGGTCCTGGTGGAGCACTTTGGGACTCAAATCAGGGAGCTGAAGGTTTATCTGGATGGGGTTGGATTGGTCCTGAGGGCGACGAACGTCGTTGGGTAATGGATTTTAATTTTCTGGTAAATAGAGATCCAAAGACTGAAGAAGAAAATAATAAAACGGATACAGATGGTGATGGAGTTCCAGATATAGTAGATATCGATGATGATAATGATGGTATTCTAGATACTGTTGAGTGTAATTCTTTAGGTTTTAAAACAATAAGACCTTTAGATTTAGGTTTTTCAAATAATTCATCGGGTTTATCCACTACGGATTTTGATATAAGTTCCAGATTCAATCTTCCAGATGGTAGTGTATTAGTTAGTGTTACTAATGGGATGACCTCTAATTTCCGTAATTTTAGAATCCAAAGTGATAATCCAGTACAGTTTAATTTTTCAGGTACTGTGCCGGTTAGGGTCCAAGCTATTCATTCTAAAGGATTGCTTTTAGGTAGTTCTGATGGTATTGTTGCTTTGGACAATTCACCATATAAGTTGATTTCTAGTTTAAGGAGGGGATTAATTGAGGAAAATAATGGTAATGTCTTTTCTGTTAATGCATTTTCTGGTGCAAATAATAGTGAAGACCTTCTTTGGGAATCTATATCCTTTGGATCTAGTTTGGAATTTTTCACAACAAGTTCTGCATCATCAAATGCAATTACTCTTAGAATAGCCCCAACTTTATGTCCTGATACGGACGAAGACGGCATACCAGATCACTTGGACATTGATTCGGATGATGACGGCATTCCCGATAATGTAGAGGGCCAGCCCACGGAAGGCTATGTACCACCAAGTGGAAA
>NZ_JBHULB010000003.1:0-755 GCF_042684265.1 Croceitalea marina
GGTCTTGTACTTGCTCCGCCGTGATGTATTTTCCGGTTACATTGGAGATATAGGGTATCTCTGGTGAGTTTATGGCAATGCTTTTTACAGCTTCCTTAAATTCCGCTAACATTGGCTCCATCATGGCCGAATGACCCGCAATGGATGTTTTCAATATTCTGGCAAATACATCCTCTTGTTTTAGCGCTTTTTCCAACTTTTTGACCGGCTCATGTGGTCCGCTCACAACACAGTTGTTGGGGCTATTGATAGCTGCAATGCTCAATTCCCCACCAAGGCGCTCCTTGACCTTGTCCTCCGGCAAAGCAACACTGAGCATAGAACCTGTTTCCAATTGGTCCATCAATGCGCTTCGTTTGCATACCAGGGTAAGGGCATCGGTCAAATTAAACANTACGTCTTCGCCCATTTCTCTGCGTAGAATGTCAAGACACTTGTCCACCTCCTGCCTGAACACCTTTTCGCTCTTGTACAATCCGTATCCCATAGTGGCATACTGAGCGCCCTGTCCGGGGAACATAAAGACAAGTTCTTTGTTTCTTGTCTTTGCGAATCCGGAGTGTACACTGTCATTTGGTTTGTTTAGGGCCTCTATAGCCTGTTCTTTGTTTTCACATACAACAGCAATTTTGTGTTCCAAGGCCTTTCGCCCTACCTGCAGTGTATAGGCTATGTCGGCAAAGTTGGTCTCTTCCGTGTCCTGTAAAGACCGGACAAGGTTTTCTTTGTTTCTTAGCAAGGAGGATTCATGCTTG
>NZ_JBHULB010000004.1:0-9835 GCF_042684265.1 Croceitalea marina
GGTCTTGTACTTGCTCCGCCGTGATGTATTTTCCGGTTACATTGGAGATATAGGGTATCTCTGGTGAGTTTATGGCAATGCTTTTTACAGCTTCCTTAAATTCCGCTAACATTGGCTCCATCATGGCTGAATGAAAAGCATGGGAGGTTTTCAATATTTTGACAAATACACCTTCTTGCTGTAAGGCTTTTTCCAACTTTTTGACCGGCTCATGTGGTCCGCTCACAACACAGTTGTTGGGGCTATTGATAGCTGCAATGCTCAATTCCCCACCAAGGCGCTCCTTGACCTTGTCCTCCGGCAAAGCAACACTGAGCATAGAACCTGTTTCCAATTGGTCCATCAATGCGCTTCGTTTGCATACCAGGGTAAGGGCATCGGTCAAATTAAACACACCACTGATACAGGCCGCTACATATTCTCCAAGACTATGCCCGATCATCACGTCCGGCTCAATGCCCCATGCCATGAGCTGACGGGCCAAAGCGTACTCTATGGCAAACAGCAAGGGTTGTGTGTACTTGGTCTCGTTTATTGTATCGCTGTTCCCCGCTCCTTCCGTCTCATCCGGGAATAGATGGGCTTTCACCTCTTCGCCCATTTCTCTTCTCAGAATGTCAAGACACTTGTCCACTTCCTGCCTGAACACCTTTTCTCTCTTGTACAATCCGTATCCCATAGTGGCATACTGAGCGCCCTGTCCGGGGAACATAAAGACAAGTTCTTTGTTCCCGGTTTCTGAATACCCTGTATATACACCATTGGACTTGTTTAAGGCCTCTATAGCCTGTTCTTTGTTTTCACATACAACAGCAAGTTTGTGTTCCAAGGCCTTTCGCCCTACCTGCAGTGTATAGGCTATGTCGGCAAAGTTGGTCTCTTCCGTGTCCTGTAAAGACCGGACAAGGTTTTCTTTGTTTCTTAGCAAGGAGGATTCATGCTTGGCCGATAGCACCAAAAGCTGTTTTGTCCTACCCTTGCTTGTTTGAGCTGGCTCCGGGGCTTCCTCCAATATCACGTGGGCGTTTGTCCCTCCAATCCCAAAGGAACTCACTCCTGCAACGCGAGAATGTCCATTGGCCTCCCAATCCCTTAATTCTGTATTCACATAAAACGGACTGTTCTCGAAATCTATCTTGGGATTGGGCTTTTCGAAGTGAAGGCTCGCAGGGATTTGCTTGTGTTTTAATGCCAGCACGGTCTTGATGAACCCTGCTATTCCAGCAGCAGTATTTAAATGCCCTATGTTGGTTTTAACCGACCCTATGGCACAATACCTGTTTTTATCGGTATTGAATGCTTGTTTTAACGCCTTTATTTCAATCGGATCGCCCAGACTTGTACCTGTGCCGTGGGCTTCGATATATGTAATTCTATCCGCCTCTATTTCGGACATATAAATGGCATCTTTTATAACTTTTGCCTGTCCGTTATAGCTTGGAGCTGTAAATCCAATTTTATCATTACCGTCATTATTAATTCCTGTACCTTTTATAACCGCATAAACATGATCACCATCTCTTACAGCTTCATCATATCGTTTTAGAATAACCACGCCAACTCCATCTCCGGTCACTGTCCCGTTGGCATTGTGATCAAATGCTCGACAATGGCCATCGGAAGAACTGATCATTCCTTCCTGATACAGATATCCACTTTTATGTGGGAGATCTATTGATACACCACCTGCAATAGCCATATTACAATCTCCTGTTAATAAATCTTTACAAGCTCTATTTACAGCTACTAATGATGTTGAACATGCTGTTAATATTGATACACTTGGCCCTTTAAGATTCAACCTGTAGGAAAGTTGTGTTGTCAAGTATTCTCTAAAATTGAGCGATAATAACTGGAATGGATTTAGTTTTGCATCGAATTTTTCAAGTCTTCTTAACCAAGAAAAATTCATCGTTGCTCCAGCATATACTCCAACTAAGTACCTATCGAGATTTGTGATATATCCTGCATCTTCTAGCGCCTGCCATGTACATTCTTGAAAGATCCTAAGTTGAGGATCCATTGTCATCGCTTCAGCTGGAGTATAACCAAACAACTCATTGTCAAAATATTCAATATCTTCAATAAAACCTTTGGCCCTAACGTAGTTTGGATCATTCAGTAAATCCAATGGTATATCATTCTTCAATAACTCTTCTTCGGAAAACTTATATATCCCTTCCTTACCACCTTTTAAGTTTTCCCAGTACTCAGATACATTCTTTGCCCCTGGAAAACGTCCAGACATACCGATAACTGCTATCTCTAAACCGGTTTTTTTGCTGTATTTCATATTTTGTTAATCTTTGCAGGTTTTAAATTCTTCTTTTTAATAGTTTTTTATAGTTTTTCTTGCCAGCATCGATTTCATCATTCCTACTATCATCCTCGGTTAATTCTTTTCCCTTTATATAATCTGACAATTTTTTAATCGTTGTAAAAACAAACAAATCAACTATTTCAAGTTCTATATTCATTTCTTTCTTTACCGCACTATTCAATCCCACCACCTGGATCGAGGTAAGACCTAATTCAAAGAAATTATCATTGATACCTATTCGTTCATCTCCAAGAATTTCCTGAATGATCTTCACAAGTTTTTCCTCCGCTTCATTTGATGGTGCTTTATATTCTATAGCTTCTTGGCCATCTTTTAATTTAGGATCGGGCAGTGCTTTTCTATTTACTTTTCCATTAGCTGTGACAGGTACAGCTTCTATCATACTATAATGAGATGGCACCATGTAATCGGGCAATTTATCTCCTAAGTATCCACGTAATTCTTGTTCTAATCCGCTTAAATCGTCGCTATTTTCTACATTATTTTTATCTATTAGATAAGCGACTATTCTCTTCGTGTTTCGTATTTCCCTAACATCTACGACCGCTCTCTCAATCTTTTCATGTTCTTCTAATACATATTCAATTTCTCCCAGTTCTATACGGTAACCTTGAACTTTCACCTGAGTATCTTCTCTTCCTAGAAATTCAATATTTCCATCTGGCAGGTAACGTCCCATGTCTCCAGTTTTATACAATCTCTCATCAGTTTCAGGGAGGGTAATAAAACTTGATGTGGTCTTTTTTTTATCTCGCCAATATCCCACTGCTAGTCCTGTACCCCCTATGTACAAGTCACCTGTCACCCACAGTGGGCAGGTAGTTAAATCTGATTTTAACACATGAAAACTTTGATTGGATAATGGTTTACCGTATGGAATACTTTTCCACTCTGGATGCACTTGACGGATGGGGTAATAGATTGACCATATTGAAGCTTCTGTGGCTCCTCCTAAGCTGAATACTTCAATATCTGGACTTAACCTCTTTATTTTGTCGGGCAAACTCACAGGTATCCAGTCTCCACTTAACAGGATTTTTCTTAAAGGAGAATCTAAGTCTCTTTCACCTGCATATTCTACCAACATCTGCATAAGGGCAGGAACGCTGTTCCAAATAGTTATTTCTTCGTTCGTAATATAACGAGCCCATGCCCCCGGGTCTTTTTGCTCAGATGGCTCTGGGATTACAATGGTCCCACCAACTGATAACATCCCAAATATATCATAGACCGACAGGTCGAAACTCAAAGAAGAAATGGCGAAACAACTATCTTTTTCTGTTATGTCAAATCTGTTGTTTATGTCTAATATTGTATTTACAGCTCCTCTGTGGTCTATCACGACTCCCTTTGGGTCGCCAGTTGAACCTGAAGTAAATATTACATATGCCAAATCCTCAGATTTCTGATAATACTCTTGTTCAATTTCAAGGGTCTCTTCATACTTTATCTCGTCGAGTGCTAATTTTTTTAGATTATTAGATAATTTTAAGTCCTCAAAAACAGAGGATACACTTACGACGATCTCAACTTGACCAATTTCGATAAGGCGGGTTATTCTTTCTCGCGGTAAAGATGCTTCAATGGGTAAATAAGCAGCGCCTGAAAACTGAATGCCTAGCGCTGCAGCCACTTGCTCCCAGCCTTTATGCATTAAAATGGCAATGAGCTTATTTGGTTTAGCCTCTAGCTCCTTTAGCTTAGCTCCAATATTTTGGCTTATATTGTATAATTCACCATAGCTTAAAACTTTGCCATTTGATTTAACAGCTATTCGCTTTTGATTATTCCTTACCTGATCAACAAATAGTTCATGCATCAGTTTTGATGAGATAGGCGTAGAAGTGGCATTGGCTTCATTTTGTAATTCCTGTTGTTCATCTGGAATACTAATCGTATTTCTTTCTCCCCAAATGGCCTGATTCATTGACAGCGCATGTAACAATGATTCAAATGCCGTAAACATATCGTCAATCATACCTTCCGGAAACAAGCCCTCTACAAAGTCCCACTCAATATTGATACCTCCTTTATACTTGGTTATTTTATAGTCAAGCCAAACTTGTGAAGTCTGTGTTATTGAATAATCTTGTTGTATTTCGTCTAAAAGTTGCAACTTTTGTTCATTGGGTCTAAATGCTTTTTCGCTTTCATTATATTCACCGGTATCAAGACTTAATACACTAGTGACGACTACAGGAAAGGTTACAACCTCCCCTTTTATTCGTGATAGTTCCCGTTGGACTTCAACACCGCTAAAATGCTTGTGCTCAATGTCGTCCCACAGTTGGGCATGAGTAGCCTTTAACCTCTGGATGAACGTCTTAGTTGTTCGGTAGTCCATTTCTAAAATTGTAAGAGATGTAAAATCACCAATTACTTTATTCACGTCTTCATGCAAGGGCAAACGGTTGAACAAGGTGAGATTTAGTACAAAGTGATTATTCTTGCTCCATTTTTCAATGATCTGTCCAAAACATTCTATAAAAAATACAGTAGGAGTCACTTCTGATTTTTTAATACTTGATTGCAGCCTATCCCATATTTTCGCCTCAAGGTATAAAGTCCTTCTGTCGAACTTCGGACTTTTAATTTTCTTTGGAGACATTGCCAATGGCAACTCAGGTTTCTCTGGAAAATTCTCAATTCGGTTTAACCAATAATCTCGTGAATTTTGATATAATGCTGTATCTCTCATTGATTGTTCGGCCATTACATAATCCCTGAATGTGACTCCAATCGGCAGTAGTTTTTCGACTTGAGAATTATATAAAAACATCAATTCTTGTAAAAAGATATTCCCACTGGCTCCATCAAATATCAAGGCATCTATGCTGAAGTGGACTTTATAAGAGCCGTCCCAAAACCTACTTGTCCGTATATCAAACAATGGCCATGTGAAGCCGTCAAATATCTGATGCGAAAGCTCATTTCTTAATTGATAAAATGCTGCTTCGCCTTCGTGCTTAGACTTATTTCTCAGATTTAGCAACGGTATATTATAGGGTTCGACTTCTGCAAGAATTTTTTGTTGACCAGCTTCCGTTATCACCATCCGAAGCATATCGTGGCGTTTGATAAGAAAATTTAGGGCGTAATTGAATTTTTCAAGATCTAAATCCTCAAGATAGATCTCTATATAAGCATGTGTGCCAATATTACCTAGTGTATACATGTTACTGCGCCCCATTAAGTATGCCTGTTGTACATCGGTTAGCGGGAAAGGTTCATATTTATTCTCTTCATCATGAACAATTTCAGGAAGACTTACCACGGTCGTTTCTGTATTGCCTACTGCTATATTCGTAGTGTCTATCTTTTCTGATAGCTGTTTTATTGTTGGTGATTCAAACAGTGCTTTTAAGGGTAGGTCGCTGTTAAATTGAGATTTTATTTTCGAAAATATTTGTGTGGCAAGTAGTGAATGCCCATCTAACTCAAAGAAGTTATCATGAATACCTACTTTATCTACACCCAGGGCTTCTTGCCAAATAACAGCAAGCTTTTGTTCTGTCTCTGTTTGTGGCGCTACAAACTCAACTTTGGGTTCAATTGTTCCTTCAAGTTCTGGCAAGGCTTTTTTGTCTATTTGACCGTCCGCAGTAAAAGGCATCTTTTCCAGTCTCACAAATATTGACGGAACCATATGATCAAGCGATAATTTAGAAAGATCTTTTCTTAATTTCTCTACATTTAACCCATTGTCTGAAACAACATAGGCTACAAGTCTCTTGCTTCCGTCAGTATCTTCTTTAGCAACAAGCGCACAATCTTTAATTACCTCTATTTCGCGTACCCTTGCTTCAATCTTACCGAGATCTATTTTAAATCCTCTTATGCTCACCCGATCGTCAACTTTTCCGACAAATTCAATATTACCGTCAGGTAAATACTGTACTAAATCTTCTGTTTTGTATAATCTTGATTCAGCACCTTCGTCAAATGGATTTTCGATGGATTTTTCTAATTCTAATGCTGTTGTTTTTAAATATTCTTGTGCAGCCTGCTCACCTCCTATGTGTAATACACCTGGAACACCTAACGGAACTAGTCTGCTATTCTTGTCAAGAATATAACTGTCCTTTGGAAGATTAGTTTTTGTAGTATTTCGTACTGTTAGTATTTGCTCCTTTTCTTCAGGTGTTAGGATATCTAAATCAGAAATTTTAACTGTGGGATTAGAAATAATTGAGCTTACAAGAACTGTTAAATGTCCAATCATTCTTTCAATCCTGCCTTTTTCAAATAAATCTGTGTTGTATTCTATTCCGCCGACTAGTCCTGCCGCTGTTTCCGTAAAATTTAATGTTAAGTCAAACTTTGCAATAGTCGATTCTACCTTTACTGGTATTAAAGCCAGATCACCAAAAGACAGTTCTGATTGAGGGGTGTTTTGCAATACCATCATCACCTGGAATAATGGGGAATAAGATAAATTTCTCTCAGGTTGAATGATATCTACAACTTTCTCAAAGGGAATATCTTGACTAGCATAAGCATCAAGTGCAGTTTGTTTTACTTGTTTGAGTAAGTCAATGAAACTAATATCACTTCTTACATTGCTTCTTAACGCCAGGGTATTAACGAAAAAACCTAGTAATGGCTCTATTTCACTTCTGGTTCTGTTGGCTATTGGACTCCCCACGCAAATGTCATCCTGACCTGTATACTTGTTTAGCAACACTTTGAACGCCGACAATAACGTCATGAACAATGTCACATCGTTTTCTTTGCATAGGTTATTTAGCTTTTCTGTAATATTTTTATCTAAGCTAAACTGCAGGTTGGCACCATTAAATGTTTGTTCCTTAGGCCGTGTTTTGTCAGTTGGTATTTCAAGTATTTTCGTAGCTGATAATTTATTTTTCCAATATTCAGCCTGCTCTTTAAAAACATCGCCTTGTATTTGACCTTCTTGCCAATTGGCATAGTCTGCATATTGAATTTCAAGCTCAGTTAATGGACAAGGCTTGTCTTCGCTAAATGCTCGATATAATATTGAAATCTCTTTGAAAAATAGAGAAGATGACCAACCATCGGATATGATATGGTGTTGATTTAAGAACAGCGTATGTTCATCATCATTTATTTTGAAAAGAACTAATCGGATCAAACTATCACTTTCTAAATCAAAAGGTTTTTGTGATTCAATCTTGATTAACCTTTTAATTTCCTTATTGGCTTCTTCATCAGATAAATGACTTTGATCTATTGTTTGAAGTTTGAAGTTTGAGTCTAGATGAATAAGCTGTCGAGCTACATTATTAATAGTGACAAAATTGGTTCTTAAAACCTCATGCCTTCTAATTATTTCTGAAAACGTTTTTTCTAAAACGGTTTGATTAAGTTCCCCAATTAATTTAACCGCTCCAATGACATTATAATTGGCATTGCGTTCATACTGATCTATAAACCATAAGCGTTTCTGGGCAAAGGATAAAGGAGCCTGCTTTTTTCCAAACAAAGAGATGATATCTTGTTTATTCCCTCTTAACTCCTTAACTATTTTTTCGGTAATAATACCTTTTTCAGCCTTTATTTTTAATTTATCACCTTCGACATCAACGATAATTCCCTTTTTATTCAGCCGCTCTATAAATTTTATAGTATGTATCATTTCTTATAGTTTAAACTCTTCGATAGTAGATTCCTGATGGTCAGCAGCATCGTTTTCAAATGCAATTTGACCGATACTTCTTTTTTCTGCCTTTTTGATTGTTACGGACTCCTGATTTAGTTTACTGATGTCAATCTTCTTTGAAAGAGTTGCTATGGTATTACTATCAAAAAGCTCTTTTAAGCGTAGTTCATAATTAAATTCTGTTCGGATTTTTGAGATGACACGAGTTGCAAGTAGTGAATGCCCGCCTAGATCGAAGAAATTGTCGTGAATCCCTATTTTTTTAACATTTAGTACCTTAATCCAGATATCAACAAGTTTCTGTTCTATTTCATTTCGCGGTGCTACATACTCATTTGCTATTTGGATATTTCTTTCTGAGTCTGGCAGTGCATTTCTGTCCACTTTTCCATTCGTATTCAATGGTATTGTTTCCAAACGCACAAATGACGAAGGTACCATGTAGTCCGGTAAGATTCTTGACAAGTTTTCTCTTATTTCCCGCACATTGAGTTCTTCATCTGAGACAACATATGCGATTAATCTTTTATGGCCACCTACATCTTCCTTTGCAGTAACGATGCAATCAGTAATTGTGGCGATTGTATTTGTAGCGGCTTCTATCTCACCAGGCTCTATTCTAAATCCTCTTATTTTGACTTGGCTATCAATTCTACCAAGAAATTCTATATTACCGTCCGGTAGATATCTTGCCAAGTCACCTGTTTTATATATTCTTGAATTGGAATTGTCAATGAATGGATTTCTTATGAACTTGTTCGATGTTAATTTGGATTTATTAAGGTATTCTTTTGCTAATCCCGCTCCAGCGATGCACAACTCTCCAGATACACCTATGGGTACTAAATTCAAGTTGTTGTCCAGGATAAATATCTGAGCGTTAGCTATGGGTTTTCCTATAGCTATTGGCTCTTCTGAACTTTGAATTTCTTTTACAATACAACCCACTGTAGCCTCGGTGGGACCATATTCGTTTACAATCTTTATATCTTTGTTTATATCCTTTAAGGTCCGAACCTGATCGTTGCGCAGTTCTTCTCCACCAACAATAGCTAAACTCATTTGAGAGCTTTTTAACCCAAGTTCGGCTAACAATGAAATATGAGATGGAGTCAGTTTTACAGAGTCAATAGTTTCGCTTTTAAATATCCTAGTTGAGATATCTAGAAGTGTATCTTCTTGTTTAAACACTTCTAATGTTTTTCCCCTTAATAATGATAGAAAAATACAGGTGGTTGTTAAATCAAAAGATATTGATGTAAACAGTCCAAAATTACCTGTCTTATCATCATCAAAATAGTATCTCTTTGCCCATGATATGTAATTGACAAAGTTTCTGTGTTCTATCACGGTACCTTTGGGATTCCCGGTAGAACCAGATGTGTAAATAACATAAATTGGCAATTCGTCATTGACAGCGGTGTCTGTTTTTGCCTTAGAAATTTCAGCTTTAAGGATTCTATCTATATCGATAAAAATTCCATCTGTTTTTTCACCAATAACCGCCTTTGGTTTCGAATCTTCTAGCATGTAGTTTATTCTAGCTTCAGGATAATCAGTATCTATCGGGACATAGCCACCTCCTGCCTTTAGAATTCCTAAAATGGATATGATCATTTTCGCGGATCGGGTCTGATGAATTGCAATTAAATCGCCAGGGTGTATGCCAACATACTCTTTTAGGTAGTGTGCAACAGTATTTGCCTTTTCATTTAACTCACTATAAGTTAATTCTTGCTTGTTAAACACTACGGCAATATTGTTTGGAGTCTTTTTTACCTGTTCTTCAAATAAATCGACTATGGTTTTATCTTTTGGAAAATCAACCTTGGTGTCGTTAAACTCTTGGAGTA